>CAYILU010000016.1:8312-13707 GCA_964364235.1 uncultured bacterium
ACCTGCCCCTTGATCTGGCCTTCCTTGAACAGGATGAGGGTCGGAATTCCGCGGACCCCGTACTGCGACGCGATGTCCGGGCTGTTGTCCACGTTAATCTTGGCGATGCGCACCTTCCCCTCCATCTCCCTGGCGACTTCCTCCAGGATGGGGGCGATGACCCTGCAGGGGCCGCACCAGGGCGCCCAGAAATCGACGAGAACCGGGGTCGGGCCGCTTTCCACCGTCGTCTTGAAGTTATCGGTGTTCAACTCCAGGATGTTTCCGGCCATTCTCTACCCTCCCCGTAAACCCCGGCCCGCGGAAACGGGATGTCCCCGACGGAGGCTGGGGGTAAGTGATCGATCACCTTCCGCGTTTCGCGAGTTCTTTCTTCACGCATCGGTCCATCACGACGGCGATTCCCGCCCGGGTGAGCAGGTCGCGGGCCGCCTCGCTGGTCACGCCCTCCTGCATCCAGAAAAACTTCGCCCCGGCGCGGACGGCCTCCTCCGCCACCGGGAGCACGTCCCCGGATTTCCGGAACACGTCGACGAGGTCCACCTTCCCGGGGATGTCGGAGAGCGATTTGAAGGCCTTCTCCCCGAGCACTTCGGAGAGAAGTGGGTTCACCGGGATGACCCGGTAGCCTTTTTCCTGGAGGTAGCGCGCCACTACGTGGCTCGGGCGATCCGGTTTGTCCGATATGCCGACCACGGCCACGGTCTTTGACTCGGAAAGGATCTTGTCGATCATCGCTTCCACGCGTCGCTCTCCCGCATTCCACCGATATAGATGCAAAACATGCTACAACGGTTTTCCCCGAAAGGAAAGGCGGCGCAGGCGTCCTCCCCGCACGTTCTCCCCGCACCTTGACATCGGCACGAAGGAAAAGCGATCATGTTTCCCTACTCTTTCCGATCCCTGGAGGGATTCTCTTGCAGGAAGCCATCGCGAAAATGTTGAAGGAAGGTGCGGACCTGCGCCTCCAGATGATGGGAACGATGACCGGCGACATCCTGGAAGCCGCCCAGGCCATCGCCCACGCGTTCAAGACGGGCCGCAAGGTCCTGCTGTTCGGGAACGGCGGAAGCGCCGCCGATTGCCAGCACATCGCCGCGGAGTTCATGAACCGCTTCCAGATCGAGCGCCCCCCGCTGCCGGCGATCGCGCTGACCACCGACACCTCGATCCTGACCAGCATCTCGAACGACTACGCGTTCGACGAGGTGTTCAGCAAGCAGATCAAGGCGCTCGGGAACAAAGGCGACATTGCCCTCGGGATCTCCACGAGCGGCAACTCGGCGAACGTGATCAAGGCGTTCCGCGTGGCGAAGAAAAGCGCGATGGTCACGATCGCCCTCACCGCCGAAGGGGGGAAGATCGCGGCGAGCGCCGACATCGCCCTCACCGTCCCGTCCCGGAGCACCCCGCGCATCCAGGAGGCCCACATCGCCATCGGGCACATCCTGTGCGACCTGACGGACACCATCCTGTTCCGGCAGGTCGGCAAGAGATGAGCCGGATCGACCCGGCCCATCTACGCCGGACCTCCCTTTACTCCAGGAAAAGCAAGGTCTCCTTCCAGGGGTTCGCCTCCAGGGTTCGCAAGGGGAAGTCGTTCTCCTCGTTCCTGTCCGGCCTCCCCGATTACCTCGCCGCCCGGGATTTCCGGGCCGTCGTCGACGCGATCGCGGACGCGAAGGGGCGGGGTGCGCCCGTTCTCCTCGGCATCGGGGCCCACTTCATCAAGGTGGGGCTCTCCCCCCTCCTCATCCAGGGGCTTGAAAAAGGGCTTTTCGACTGCGTCTCGATGAACGGCGCGGGCGTGATCCACGACACGGAGCTGGCCCTGGCGGGGAAGACGTCCGAAGACGTGGCCGAGCGGCTCGAGGACGGCTCTTTCGGGATGGCCCGGGAAACGGCCCAGTTCATCCATTCCGCGCTGGCCTCGGGGGTCCGCGAGGGCTTCGGGTTCGGGGCGTCCGTGGGCAGGGCCATCGCCTCCTCCCGCGCACCGCACCGGGACAAGAGCCTCCTGGCGGCGGCGTGGCGGCTTTCCGTCCCGGTGACCGTCCACGTCTGCATCGGCGCGGACGTCATCCACATGCACCCGGAGGCGGACGGCGCCGTGACGGGGGAGGCGTCCCAGAGGGATTTCCGCCGCTTCTGCGAGATGGTCGCCCGCCTGCAGCGGGGCGTCTACCTGAACGTCGGGTCCGCCGTGGTCCTGCCCGAGGTCTTCCTCAAGGCGGTGTCCGTCGCGCGGAACCTGGGGAAGCCGCTCTCCCGGATCACCACGGTGAACATGGACTTCATCCGGCACTACCGTCCCGACGTGAACGTCGTGACCCGCCCCACGCGACCGGGGGGAAAGGGATACCACCTGATCGGACCGCACGAGATCCTCTTTCCCCTCCTGATGGCGGCGGTGGCCGAGAAGCTGTGGTAGCGACGCTCTGCGGCGGGATCATGTCGGGGACCTCCGCGGACGGGGCCGACGTCGCCTTTGTCTCCTTCTCCCTCGTGCGCGGGAACGTCACCTGCCACCTGCGCGGGTTCTTCTCCGTGCCCTACCCGCGTGCTCTCCGAAACCGCGTCCTCCGGCTCTCCGAGGCGGGCGATGTGGGGAAGGAGGACCTCTCCCGTCTCTCGATGGCGCTCGGGGATTTTTACGCCTTCGCGCTGACGCAGGCGATCGCCTTCCTCGGCATCCGTCCGGGGGAGGTGGCGGCGGTCGGCTGCCACGGGCAGACGGTGGGGCACTTCCCCGCCAGGCGCCGCGGGTTCCGGAAAGAGACCGGCGCGACGCTCCAGGTCGGGGAGCCCTCCTTCATCGCCCAGCGCACGGGGATCACCGCCGTCTCCGATTTCCGCCCGGCGGACATGGCGGCGGGGGGGATGGGAGCCCCGCTGGTCCCGGCTTTCCACGGCGTCCTCCTGCGGGGGCGCGGCTGCTTCTCCTCCTTCCAGAACGTCGGCGGGATCGGGAACCTGACCGTTGTGAGCCCGCAGGGGAAGGTCCTGGCCGCCTTCGACACCGGGCCGGGGAACATGCTGATCGACGGGGCGGTCCGCATATTCTCGGCGGGGCGCAGGGAGATGGACAAGGACGGGGGATGGGCGTTGCGGGGGAAAGTGATCGAGGGGTTTCTCGCGCGCCTGGTCCGGGAGGACCGATACCTTTTGCTCCCGCCCCCCAAGAGCACCGGGCGGGAGCGATATGGCGCCCATCGCCTGGAGAAGGTCCTCGCCGCGGCGCGGGCGGATGGCCTCTCCCGGGAGGACCTCGTCGCGACGCTCACCGCGTACACCGCCGAAACAATCCGGCTGGCGTTCGACCGCTTCGTCCTGCCCAGGTGGCCCGTGAAGGAGATCTTCCTGGGCGGCGGCGGGGGGAAGAACCCCGCGCTCACGGCGTTCCTCATGGTGCGGATGCCGGCGCTCAAGATACGGGCGACGGAAACGCTCGGGATCCCCCCGCAATACGTCGAGGCCGCCGCCTTCGCCTACCTGGCCTGGCTCGCCCTGGGACGCCAGGCCGGGAACGTTCCGGTCGCCACCGGGGGGCACCCGGCCGTTCTCGGGAAGATCTCCCCCGGGCGTTTCTAAAGCGTCGCTTCCTCGCCGGGCTTGAGCACCATCACGCGGGTCCCCGGCGCGACCTTTTTCATCTCCGCGACGAACCGGTCGGCGGTGGGCTCGAGGATGGGGAACGTCCCGAAGTGCATCGGGGCGACCGCCTTCGCCTGGAGGAGGGAGGCCGCCTTCGCCGCCTGCCGGTAATCCATCGTGAACACCGATCCGATCGGGAGCAGCGCCAGGTCGATCGGGTACAGCTCCCCGATCAGCGACATCCCCGCGAAGATCCCCGTGTCCCCGGCGTGGTAGATCGTCGCGCCCGACGGGGTCCGGATCACGTAGCCCACCGGCGAGCCCAGGCCGCAGGAGTGCCGCGCCTCGGTCATGGTGAAGGAGAAGCCGTCGAGGACCACGGTCCCCCCGACGTTCATTCCGACCCCCCCGTGCAACAGCCGGGACTCCGGGACCCCCTTGGCTTTCAGGTCCCCCACGAGCTCGAAGATCCCCACGACGAGCGCGCCGGTCTGCCTCGCGAGGGCAACGGCGTCCGAGGCGTGGTCGAAGTGGTCGTGGGTGAGGAGGAGGAACTCCGCCCTGGCGACCCCTTCCGGCCCGCTGGGCGCGGAGGGGTTCCCCTGGAACCAGGGATCGACGAGCACGGTCTTGCCGGAGGGGTCCTGGATGGAGAAGCCGGAATGCCCGAACCAGCGAATCTTGACGGACGGCATCGGGGTACCTCCAAAGGCAGTGGTATGATCGCCTGCTTCGGCGTCGCCTTTGCCTTTCTTTATACCGGTCCGGCGGTCCGCGCTTCAAGAGGGAAATAGCGCCCTTCGCTTTCCGTCCGTCCCGTGGTAAAAAAAAACGAAGGGGAACCGCATTTCACGGAGCCGCAACGCATGCAAGGAAGGAAACCCGTCAAGGCCGCTTCCAGTGTCTGCGTGACCGTCCCGAACCGGGTGGACCTGGCGGGCGGGACGCTGGACATCTACCCGCTCTATCTCCTGGTCCCCGGATCGATGACCGTCAACGCCGCGATCGAGGTCAACAGCCTCGTAAGGATCGTCCCTGTCCGGGGCCCGTCACGACTCCGTTCGGAGAACTTTTCGACGGCGGCGGAAGCCCCCGACACGCACGGATTTTCCGCGGAGAGCAGGCTGGGCCTGATCGCCGCCGCACTCCGGTTCTTCCCCCCGGTTGCGGGGATCGAGATCCGTTTCCGGAACGAGGCGCCGCTGGGGTCCGGCATCGGGGCCTCCTCGTCTCTCCTGGTGGCGACGATGCTTGCGATGGACGCCCTCCTCGGGCGAAGGCGCGGGTGGGAGGAGACCGCCCGGGCGGCGATGGAGATCGAGGCGGCGCACCTCCGGTCCCTGACGGGGCGGCAGGACCATGTCGCGGCGCTTCGAGGCGGGGTCCTGGGGATCCGTTTCCAGCCGGGCCGCCTGGAGGTGAAAAGGATCGGCGCGGGAAGCGGGGAGGCCCGGAAGCTCGCGGCGCACGGCTTTGTCGCGGGCACGGGGAAGGCTCACCATTCCGCGGGCGTCAACTGGAGGATGATCCGAGGGGCGATCGAGGGGAAGCCGGAGGTCCTGCGCAAGTTCCGCGGGATCGCCGCCGCCGCGCGGGAGGCGTGGGAGGCCGTCCGCTGCGGCGAGATCGGGGAAGCGGGCCGCGCAGTCGGCCGGGAATGGGCGATCCGCAAAACGCTTGCGCACGGTGTCTCCACGGCGAAGGTGGAGAAGGCGCTCGCCGCCCGGGAGTTCCGCAGACGCGTCGCCGGAGCCAAGCTGTGCGGGGCCGGCGGCGGGGGGATGCTGTTCGGACTGATGCG
>CAYILU010000016.1:13807-15193 GCA_964364235.1 uncultured bacterium
CCGGAGCCAAGCTGTGCGGGGCCGGCGGCGGGGGGATGCTGTTCGGACTGATGCGCGGATCGGAGGAGCGGGACAAGGTGGAAGCGTTCCTGCGATCGGAGGGGTTCTCCATTTACCCTTTCCGGCTCTCCGCGGGTCCCCGGGTTACGGTGGCGGGGGACACCCTGTCGGGGGACACTTTGGGCGGGGACACTCATTCAACGAGGGACTCGAGTTGATGAATGTCCCTGATAAAATCTGGGACGTGGTCGTGATCGGCGCGGGCCCCGCGGGGCTGTTCGCCGCCCGGACGCTGTCGGAGACGCTGTCCGTCCTGGTCCTCGAGGAGAAGACCCGCACGGGCGGGGCCGGGGCGATGACCGACGGGAAACTGAACCTCTCTCCGCACATCGGGCTCGACCTCAACGAGCTTCAGATTTCGGAGGAGGAGGCCGGCGAGCGGATCGCGCGGATCGACGACGTGTTCCTCGAGCACGGAGCGGACCGGACCGTCTACGGTGAGGACACCGAGAGGATCGGGCTCTGGCTGGACCGGGTCTCCTGGGCGAGGCGGCGCACCCCCAAGGGGGAGTGGGACATCACGCTCCTGCCCGCGAGACAGCGGCACATGGGGACCGATCTCGCCTACCGGGTCGTGGCGCGGATCACGGAGGCGATCGCGGGCAAGGGGGTGGAATTTCTTCTCCGGACGAAGGTCGAGGACGTTTTCCTGCGGGACCGGGGGCCGTTCGTCGTCCGCACCTCGAACGGGCAGTTCGCGTCGCGGTACGTGGTCGCCGCCCCGGGGAGGGAGGGGGCGTACTGGTTCCGGGAAGTGGCCCGCTCCCTCGGCGTGGAGACGCGGTACGGCGCCATCGACATCGGGTGCAGGGTGGAAGTGGCGCTCCCCGTGTACGACGAGATCACGCAGGTCCTCTACGACCCGAAGTTCCTGTTCGTCACCCCGACCCACGGGGACCGCACACGCACCTTCTGCACCAATCCCGGGGGGAGGGTGCGCGTCGAGATCCGGAACGGCTGCCGCCTGGTGAACGGGGACGCCCTGAAAAAAAGGAAGACCCGCAACACCAATTTCGCCATCCTGAACACGGTGTCGATGACCGAGCCCGTCCAGGACACAACCGAGATGGGGCGCAAGGTCATGGAGTTCGCCAATTTCTGGGGCGGGGGGGACAGCCTCGTGGTGCAGCGCTGGGGGGACCTCACCGAGGGCCGCCGCTCCAAGGCGGAGACGTTCCACTCGGCGGAACTCGGATACGACAAGATGACCCCGACCCTTCCCCCGGGGCCGGGGGTGACCCCCGGCGACATCTCGTTCGCCTACCCGGGGAGGATCGTCGACAACCTCCGCGAGAGCCTGCTCCTCCTGTCCCGCGTGATCCCCGG
>CAYILU010000017.1:0-15030 GCA_964364235.1 uncultured bacterium
CGCAGGGCGGCCCCCATCAGCTGGGGCACCAGGGCGGCGAGGTGGTCGTTGTCCCCCAGCCGGATCTCCTCTGTGGCCACCGTGTCGTTCTCGTTGATGATCGGCACGATGCCGTGGGAGAGCAGGGCCTCCAGCGTGTTCTTCGCGTTGAGGTAGCGCTCGCGGTTCTCGAAGTCCTCGTGGGTGAGGAGGAGCTGGCCCACCTTGATCCCCCGTTTTTCGAACGCGCGCTCGTACGCCCGCATCAGGGTCGTCTGCCCGACCGCCGCCGCGGCCTGCTTCAGCGCGATCGTGCGGGGCCGGTCGGCCATCCCGAGCTTCTTCCGGCCGGCGGCGATGGCCCCGGAGGTGACCACGACGACCTGGATGCCGCGGGACTCCCTGATCGTTGCGACCTGGGCCGCCAGGGACCGGATCGTCGGCTCGCGCAGGCCCAGCGACTCGTCGGTCAACGTGCCGCTCCCGAGCTTCACGATGATCCGGCGGATCTTCCTCGATCCGAGGATGGCCGAGCGAGGCGAAGAGGTGTCAGGTTTCATCGAATGGTCCCGTTTTCCGGAGTGCCACCAGTCCGTCGAGTAGGGCCGTGATCCCGTCGCCGGTGACCGCGGAAATATAATAGACGCTACCCGCCGGCAAATTCAACAGGGCGCGGGCCTTTTCCGCGCATTCCCGGGAGCCGGTCAGGTCCATCTTGCTGAACGCTAAAATCGAGGGGCGGGTTCCGAGCCCGGGGCGAAACTTCCCGATCTCCTCCCGAACGGTGCGGTAGGCCTCCACGATTTTTTCCGGGGGTTCGGAGGCGTCCACCACGTACACGAGCCCCTCCGTTCGCTCGGCGTGCTTGAGGAAGCGATGACCAAGCCCGACCCCGCGGTGCGCCCCCTCGATGAGCCCCGGGAGGTCCGCGACGACGAACTCCTCGTCCCGGTGCGACACGACACCCAGGACCGGGAAAAGGGTGGTGAACGGGTAGTCGGCGATCTTCGGCCTGGCCCGGGAGATCCGGGAGATCAGGGTCGATTTACCCGCGTTGGGCAGCCCTACCAGCCCGATGCTTGCCATCAGCTTGAGCTCGAGGCGCAGCGTCCGCTCCTCCCCCGGACTGCCCGGATCGGCACGGTCCGGCGCCTGGTTGGTCGACGAGACGAAGCAGGCATTGCCCCGCCCGCCGCGCCCGCCGGACGCCACGACCAGGGTCTCCCCGGTGGTCGTGAGGTCGGCGACGACCTCCCCGGTTTCCGCGTCACGGACGAGGGTTCCCGGCGGGACGGCGATGACCAGGTCCGGGGCGTTCTTCCCGTGCATTTTCTTCCCCATCCCGTGCCGGCCGCGCTTCGCCTTGAAGATTTTCCGGTACCGGAAATCAAGCAGGGTGGAGAGGTGAGGGCTGACCTGGAGGACGACGCCCCCGCCGTTCCCGCCGTTGCCGCCGTCGGGCCCCCCGCGGGGGACGAATTTCTCCCTCCGAAAGCTCAAACACCCCCGTCCGCCGTCTCCCGAGCGGACGGTGATGGTGGCTTCATCGATGAAGTGCATGAAGGGGAGAAGCTTCTACGAAAAGGCGAGGACGGACACCTTCTTGCGGTCCTTGCCGAACCGGTTGAATTGAACCGTGCCTTCGATCAGGGCGAACAGGGTGTGGTCCCTCCCCATCCCCACGTTGTTCCCGGGATGCACGGGCGTCCCCCGCTGGCGGACGATGATCGATCCGGCGGTCACGTGCTGCCCGCCGAAACACTTCACGCCGAGCCGCTTGCTGTGGCTGTCACGCCCGTTCCGGGAACTTCCGACACCTTTCTTGTGCGCCATTTCCCAACCCTTCCCGCCCGGGGATCTTAGCCTACCCGGATCTCCTGGATTGAAAGCTTCGTGAACGGCTGGCGGTGCCCCTGCTTCCGGGCGAACCCCTTCCGCTTCTTGTACTTGTAGATGACGACTTTCTTCGCCTTCCCCTCGCCGAGCGCCTGGCACACGACCTTCGCGTTCGCGACCACCGGCGTTCCCACGGTCGTTCCCCCGTTGTTGGAAACAAGCAGAACGTCCGTAAGCTCGACGGTGGCGCCGGCCTCGACCTCGAGCTTCTCGACGGTTACGATATCTCCGGGGGAAACCCGATACTGCTTCCCGCCGGAACGGATCACGGCATACATTGGACTACCCCCGTCCCGCTGCAATAGGAATTGTTAAATATAAGGAACCTGCCGCTTTCTGTCAATACGAAATATCCGTTACGGATGGTATATTTATATCTGACGGGAACAGGGAGGGAGGGGTTGTCGGATGAAGAAGGAAGTCCTGATCGTCGGGGGCGGTCCCGCCGGGCTTCTGCTGGGGTATCGGTTCCAGGAGTACGGGATCGATTACCGGATCCTCGAAAGGGGAAAGATCGCGCAGGCCTGGAGGGCGATGCGGCCGGGAATGGTGCTCCTCTCCCCCGCTGTCCCGGGGACCGACTGGACGTCGCTCACGCTTCGGCACCCCCTCTGGGCGCTCCCCGGGGTCAGGAAGCCCTTCCCCTCCCGCGAGGATTTCCTCTGCTACGTGGAGGCTTTTTCCCGGGAGCACGCCTTGGCGGTAGGCGAGAACGTCGCGGCGACCCGGGCGTCGGTCGTCCCCGGGGGGTTCTCCGTGGTGACCACCGGGGAGGAGGTATCCTGCCGTTTCCTCGTCCTGGCGTCGGGGGCGTCTTCGGTTCCCCGCTTCCCGGAGATCCCGGGGATCGCGATGAATCCGCATGTCGTGCATTCCGGCGACTTCGTCCACTGCATGGCGTACGCGGGGAAGCGCGTCCTGATCGTCGGCGGCGGGAATTCCGCCGCCGAGATCGCAATCGAACTGTCCGGTGCTTCCAAGGTGACCCTCTCCACGCGGGGGCCGGTGCGCTACTTCAGCGAAACGGGGGAACTGGAGGACATCCGGGGGTCCTCCGAGAGTCTCCTCAAGGAATTGATACGCTTCGAAATCGTCCGGCTCCGCGAAGCGGACCCCGCCGTCGCCGTCGCGCACCGGCGGGTGCGTTTTCTGTCCGGTGACGAGAGGGAGTTCGACTGGATCCTCTGCGCGACGGGATACATGCCCCGGTGGGTTCCGGTGGAGGGGGGCGAACTGCGGGCCGGACCGGACGGGTTCCCGGTGATTTCCCCCGTGGGGGAGACCACCGTTCCCGGGATTTACGCCTGCGGCTCCCTCGCGCGCTTCAACCGGCGCTGCGCCTTCATCCACGGCTTCCGGAACTACGTCGAAAAGATCTTCTGGGACATCGCGGACAAGCGGTAGTTTATCCACGGCTTTCGCTAGGCCGTTTTCCCCTCACTTTGAAGGGCGAAGTCGGGCAGCCGGTACTGGATGGCCTCCGCGAGGTGGGGGAGCGCGACCGTCTTCTCCCCGGCGAGGTCCGCGATCGTCCGGGCCACGCGGCTCACCTTTCCCAAGGCTCTCCCCGAAAGGCTCAACCGGTCTGCGGCCCGCGTGAGAAACGAGCGGGCGTCGGGGGAGAAGAGGGAGACCAGCTCGGAAAAAGAGATTCGCACGGTTCCGTTCGTCCGGCAGGGATTCCCGGCGTACCGCCTCTCCTGGGCCACGCGGCAGCTCTTCACGCGCGCCCGGACGGCCGCCGACGCCTCGCCATCCCCGCTCCCGCACCAGTCGGAGCCCGCCATGGGAAGGACGGAAACCGACAGGTCGATCCGGTCGAGGAGCGGGCCGGAGAACTTCCTGGAGAACCGGGAAAGGAGCTGCGGAGAGCAGCGGCAGATCTTTTTCGGGTGGCCGGAATTGCCGCAGGGGCAGGGGTTCGTCGCCGCGACGAGAAGGAACCGGCACGGGAAGCAATAAACGTTGCCCGCCCGCGCGATCCGGATCTCCCCGGACTCGAGCGGCTGGCGGAGGGCCTCCCTCGCCTCGCGACGGAACTCGGAGAACTCGTCCAGGAAGAGGACGCCGCCGTGGGCGTAGGTGATCTCGCCGGGCCGCGGCGGGTTCCCGCCGCCGATCAGGCCCGCCTGGGTGACGGAATGGTGCGGGGCCCGGAAAGGCCGGCGGGACAGGATGCGCGGCCAGGGAGGCTCGCACGACGCGCTGTACACGCGCGCGGTCTCCAGCGCCTCGCCTTCCTCGAAGTCCGGCAGGATCCCGGGGATCCTCTCGGCGAGCATCGTCTTCCCGCAACCCGGGGGGCCGGCAAGAAGAAGCGCGTGGTTCCCCGCGGCCGAGATTTCGAGGGCCCGCCGCGCCACGGGCTGTCCCACGACGTCGCGGAGGTCGGACAGGGCGGTTTCCACGGGCGCGGTGAAATCGGCTCCCCGCGCCTCGAGCACGCGGGGGGTCTCGTCTCCCGAAAAGGCGGAAACCGCGTCCCGCAGGGTCGCAGCCGGGATTACGTCGATTCCCGGGACGAGGAGCGCCTCGGCGCCGTTGGCGGAGGGGACCATGATCCCCGCAAGCCCGAGGCGGCGGGCCAGGAGCCCCTGCGAGAGCACGCCACGGACCGGCTTCAGGGAACCGTCGAGGGAAAGCTCGCCGGCGATGAGATATTTCGCGAGAGCATCCCCCGGGATGGCCCCTTCGGCGCAGAGGATGGAAAGGGCGATGGGGAGGTCGAGAAGCGCGCCGTCCTTCCGGACGTCGGCGGGCGCGAGGTTGATGGTCACTTTGCGTCCCGGGAAGGGGAGGCCCGAGTTCCGGATGGCGGCGCGGATCCGGTCGGCGCTCTCCCGGACCGGGCTGCCAGGCAGCCCCACGATCGTGTACGAAGGAAGGCCCTGCGAGATGTCGGTCTCCACCTCGACGGGGATCGCGTCGATTCCCAACAGGGTGGAGGAGAGGACGCGAACGAGCATGCGGGAAGCCCCCTGTCCGCGGGGAATTGGCCGGAGACGGCCGGTCCGCCGGGGAAAGGGCAGCAAGGAGCGTACCCGCGCCGCGACCGCCCGGGGGAGGTCCCGCAGGGTACCCCCGTATCCCGCTCAAACCCGGACAGGAAGCGCGGGACCGTTTTCCGGTCCGGAAAGAAACGGGGATGAAGGCCTGGTTATTTCTGGAGGATGTAGACGAACCCGGACTCGCTCCACATCCTCCCCTCCCCGGAGCGCAGGAGTCCGCGGAAGGCCTCGATGCGCACCTCGGGGACGGGAGGAGGTCGTGTCGGGAGGAGGTCGTTGAGCTGGAAGACGGTCTCAAATAGAATATGGGAGTTGATTTCCGGTGGGGATCGAAAGTTATTCGAGTAGAATACCACGGTCGTTTTACGACCGGGGAAAGGCGGAAGAAACGTGAAAAAACCGGGAACGGCCGTCATGGCCGACATTTCGGGAAAGCCGGCGACCGAACGCGAGGCGGTGGCGGAGGGGTGGGTCCTCCTCTCCCCTTCCTCCTGGAGGATGGTCCGCGGGGGGAAGGTCCCCAAGGGCGACGTCCTCGCGGTGGCGCGCATCGCGGGGATCATGGCGGCCAAGGCGACGCCGCGGATCCTTCCCCTGTGCCACCCCATCCCGCTTTCGCAGGCGACGGTGGATTTTTCCCTTCCGGAAACCGGGAGGATCCGGGTGGTATCCTGCGTCCGGACGGTCGCCCCCACCGGGGTCGAGATGGAGGCGCTGACCGCCGTCTCGGCCGCCGCGCTGTGCATCTACGACATGGTGAAGCCCGTGGACCGCGGGATCGAGATCACGGGGATCCGGCTGCTTCGGAAGACCGGCGGGAAAAGCGGGGATTACCTTGTCCCCGCCCCGGGCGGGCGGATTTCCCGGCCGAGCCGGTCTGCGAGCCGCGCGGCCTCCAGGAACTCGCCGGGGGAGAGCGGACGGGCGGCGAAGCGGTCCCGGTGATAGAGCGCCAGGAACCGGAGGGCGTCCGGGGCGAGCGCGGGCCGCCCCGTCGTCGCCCCGAGAACCATCTCCTCCACGGTGGTCCCGGGCACCCCGCGGTACCCGGCCGCCGCAAGGCGCCGGATCAGCCTTGCGTAAGGCCGCGGGGGAAGGGTTGCCCCCTTCTTCCCGGTCGCGGATTCCCATTCGCGCGCCGCGCCGCCCGGGAATCCAAGGAAAAGAACCAGGCAGGTGATCAGCGCGAGCAGGAGCGCGGCAAGCCGGCCCGCCTGGAGGCGGAAGTCCTTTCCCGTCGCGAACGCGTTCCCGATCCTGGTCCTTGCACGGCCGAGCGCCGCCCATCCCCCCGCCACCCCTTCCGCCTGCATCTTCAGGGAGTAGTTGACCACGTACTTGTTCCACCGCTGGTGCGCCCAGTCGAGGTAGATGCCAGGCGTTCCGGTTCTTGAGTAGAAGGGGGAGTTCTCCCCGAGCGGGGGGGTCGCGTCCAGCGTCACCCACTTCCCCCCGATCCAGCCCTCCGTCCACGCGTGCGCGTCGGACTGCCGGACGATGAGGTACTTCCCGACATCGCTCCATTCCCCCCCGAGGTACCCCGCGGCGACCCGCGAAGGGATCCCCGCCGCCCGAAGGAGGAGGGCCAGGGCGGAGGCGTAGTGTTCGCAGAAGCCCGCCTTCCTGTCGAAGAGAAACTCGCGGATCGAGGATGCGGGGTCGACGATCGTGTACCGGAACCCGCCCCGGAAGTGCCTTAGCGCGAGATCCGCGCGTTCCGCGTCCGTCTTCCCTCCCGCGGTGATCCTCCCGGCGAGCTCCCGGATATCGTCGTGCCCGTCGGGGAGCCGCAGGTAGTCGGTGGATGGCGGAGGCCCGGGCAAGGCGCCGCGCCTCGCGTCCGGGGAGAACTGCAGGCGGTAGCGCACCGCGGGATGGCCCGAAAGCCCAAGGGAGAAACTCCCCCGCCCCTCCGTCCAGACCTCCCCCAGGCTTCCCTCGAAGAGACAGGGGTCCCCGTAGACGAAAAGGGCGGGGTTTTCCATCGCCTCCAGCGTGATCTCCGCCGTCGCGAGGCGGGCCTTGGGAGGCGGCGGGGCGACGAGGTAGTGGAACCCGCTCCTCGGGACCCGGAACCGGTAACTCTCGGGGCGGGTCCATGCCGTCCCGGTGAACCGGGAGTAAGTGGCGCCGCGCAGGTAGAGGCCGGCGGGGGAGACGCCCGGGGGGAGCTCCGGGAATTCCACCCTCGCCACCACACGGCGGTCGGCCTTTACCCCCGTGACCTCCCGCAGGGAGATCGTGTCGGAGAAGCCGGTGAGCCCTTCCGCGCGCCCGATCCGGCGCAGGATCTGCCCGATCCCGATCCGGGGGGTGACCGCGAAGAGAACCACGGTCATCAGGACCCCGGCTGCCGCCGAGAAAAGGAGAAGTCTCGCCGCAAAGCGGGGACGGGTGAGACGCGCCGTCTCGTCCCCCTCTTCCCCCCTCCGCTCGATCTGCAGGGCCCACATCGCCCCGGCGCACAGGCCGAGAAACGGGAAGGCGAAGGCGGCGAACCGGATTTCCGTCGTCGCTGCCGCGGCGGCCACGAACTCCAGGAAGGAGACGGTGGACAGCTGCCAGCCGTCGCGGGAGTTTTTCGGAAGGAGGAACTTGACCGACTGGATCCCGAGGACGAGGACCGAAGCGGAGAAGAGCAGGTCCTGGCTTCCCAGGAAGAGGTCGGCCACCGCCGCGCCGAACGCGAGCAGGGCGAGCGGGGCGCCCAGGCGGCGCCACCCGTCCCTTCGCCACGCCGACCGGTCCAGAACGGTCCCCGCCAGGAAGGCCGCCGCCGCGGAAAGAACCGCCGGACGGGACACCTCCGTCAGGGAGGCCAGGGACAGGAGACCCCACGCCCACTGGGCGCGCAGGACCCACCAGAGGAAACCCGTGCGGGATACGGAGGAGGCTGTTTCGTTCCTCAAGATGAGGCCCCTTCTCCCGGCAGGTTGCCGTCCGCGTCGACGAGCGCAAGGAAGGCCAACGCCCGCGACCTGCGGGTCTCCCGGGATGCGTCCACGCAGACCCGGTCGCCGAGCCACAGGCGATAGGGACGCCCCTCCCGATCGCATCCGAGGACGAAAGCGCACGCCCGTGAAACGAGGCGCTCGAACTCGACCGGGGGACAGGGGACGGGGAGGCGCAGGTCCGCCACGGGGGCCGATTCCCGATCCCGCTCCTTGACCATCCATTTTCCCATCCGGGCGGACGCCTTCCAGTGGATGTCCCGGACAGCGTCCGCGGGAGCGTGCTCCCTCGCCCCCCGGATCTCCGTTCCCCCCCTCCCCGGGATCCTGGCGGCCCCCGCGGGGTCGGGGGCGGCCAGGCCCTGGGGCGACGAATCCTCGTCCGCGGGTTCGGGGTAGACTACCAGGGAAGCCCGCGGCGGGACGTCCATCGACTTCTCGAAGAGCGCGAAGGGGAACAGGGTGGAGATGGAGCAGGAACCGGGGGACAGCGTTCCCCGGCGCGCGGGGCGGATGGAGAGGACCCGGGTGGCGGATCCGCCGGCCGGGATTTCCGGGAACCGGGCCGTCAGGCGCGTGCCGTCGAAGGCGATGGAAACGGAGAGGGCCGTCGGGGGGAAGCGCTTCCCCGCCGCGGAGCATGTGACCGCCAGCAGGCTGTCGCGGGAGGCGAACGCCTCCGAGGCGTGGCGCACCAGGACGGTGACGCCGCGGATACACCACTCGGAGAGGATCCCGGAGATGATGATGAGGCTCAGGTTCATGCTGAGGGCGATGTAGAGAAGATTGTTGCCGGTGTTGATCGCGGCCACCCCCACCCCGAGAGTCAGGAGGATGAATCCCTTCCCCTCGAACGTGACACGGAGCCTGCGCGGGAGCCTAAACCGGCGAAGTCCGGAGAGGGACGGTTTCATGTCGGCGCGGGGATCGCCTCGAGGATCTCGGAGAGGACCGCCGCCGCCGATTCCGTGGCGGTTTCCGGCTCCGGGGACCCCTTCAGGAAGATGCGGTGGCACAGGACGGCCGGCGCCACCCGTTTGACGTCCCCGGGGACGACATGGTCCCGGCCCGAAAGGAACGCGAAGGCCTGCGAGGTGCTCTTGAGCCCGATGGCCCCCCGGGGAGAGGCCCCCAGGCGGACCGCGTGGTGCGCCCGCGTCGCCTCGACGATCCGGTAGATGTAGGAAAGGACCGGCTCGCGGACCGTGACCCGGTCGAGCAGGGAGCGGCACTCCCTCACCTGTTCCAGGTGGAGGATGGCCGGGATCCCGTGCCGGCTGGTGAAGAGGTTGCCTTCCCGGATCAGATGCAGTTCCGAATCCCGGTCCGTGTAGGAGAGCCGCAGGCGGAGATTGAAACGGTCGAGCTGGGACTCGGGGAGGGGATAGGTCCCGTGCTGGTCGAAGGGGTTCTGCGTGGCGATGACCAGGAAGGGGTCGGGCAGGGGGTACGTCCGGTTGTCGACCGTAACCTGCCGCTCGCTCATCGCCTCGAGCAGGGCGCTCTGCGCCCTCGGGTTGCTCCGGTTGATCTCGTCCGCGAGGACGATGTTGGCGAACACGGGGCCGGGCGAGAAGGTGAAGCCCCGCTTCTCCACGTCGAAGATGTGAACGCCGATGACATCCTGGGGAAGGAGATCGCTTGTGAACTGCACGCGGCGGAACGTCCCCGAAATGCCCGCGGCGATGGCCCGCGCCAGCGTGGTCTTCCCCGTTCCCGGGACGTCCTCCAGGAGGATGTGCCCCCCCGCGAGGAAGGACGAGAGCGCGAGGTCCACCGCTTCCCGCTTCCCGAGGAGGACCGATTCCACGCCCGTGCGCAGGAGGTGGACCGCCGATCCGGCCTCTTCGAAATCCATATTTTTATTATCGCCGAAAGGATCGGGCTTCCAGTGGGATATTTTGGAACGGAACTTGAACCCCGGCCCTCCATTCCTTGCGGGGGGGACGCGATGCGGAGGAAACCGGGACGCAACGGGAGGCCGATGGAAGCGGCCGGCGAGGCGGAGCTCTTTCGCGCCGCCTTCGGGGAGGGGTGGGAGAGGATGCGGGACACCGCACTCGGGGGGGAGGCGGCCGACGCGGGGCTCCGGGCGCGTTGGGAGGCGACGGTCGAGCTCGTCCGCCGGGCACTATCGGCCCCGCCCGTCCTTCCAGAGCCGTTCCGGTCGGCGGCCGACGTGTTCGAGCGGTACCGCTACCTCGTTGCCGACTACCAGGTCGAGGTCTTCCTGGCGGTCCTGCTGGACGTCAAGAACCGGCGCACGCAGGACGTACGCGTCTCGACGGGCATCCTGAACGGGAGCCTCATCCATCCCCGCGAAGTGTTCGCGCCCGCTGTCCAGGAGCGCGCCGCGGCGGTGCTCCTGGTCCACAACCACCCGAGCGGCGACCCCTCCCCGAGCCCCGAGGACCGGGAGGTGACGAAACGCCTCCGCTCGGCGGGAGGAATCGTCGGGATCGCCGTGCTCGATCATGTCATAATAGGCGAAAATTCGTTCTACAGCTTCCGGGAGGAAGCGGATTGGTGATCACGGGCGCGATCAGGTCCGTCACGATACTTCTCCTCACCTTTGCATGCTCGCTGGCCGCTAATGGTTGCGGGGCCTTCGGTTTCCCGGCGCACGCCCCGGCGAAGGTCATGGAGTGGTGGGGGAGGTGCGTCATCCGGATCGGTGGATGGCGGGTGCGGACTGAAGGGCTGGAGCGCCTGCCGGAGGGTGGAGCGATCCTGGTGTCGAACCACCAGAGCCTGCTGGACATCCCCCTGTTTCTCTCGGTCTTCCGGAAAGAGATCAAGTTCCTCGCCAAGCGGGAGCTGGGGGAGATCCCCCTCTTCGGGAAAGCGATGGCCTGCGCGGGCAACCTGTTCGTCGACCGGGAGGACCCCCGCGACGCGGTCCACGTGATGCGGGAGGCGGTCCGGCGGATCCGGAAGGGGCAGGTGGTCGTCATCTTTCCGGAGGGGACCCGCAGCGCCGACGGGTCGATCGGGGAGTTCAAGCCGGGTGCGTTTTACCTCGCGCAGAAAGCGGGCGTCCCGGTGTTTCCGGTCTACATCGACGGGGGATGCAGCGCCCTTCCCAAGGGGGCCCTGCTCTTCCGGCGGGCGGACCTGGTCGTGCGGGTGCTCGAGCCGCTGACGTTCGCGGCGGGCCTCCCGCTCTCCAAGAAGGAGATCGCGGAGGACGCCCGGCGGCGGATCCTTTCCGCACGCACGGAAGAGGAAGCCCGAGGCCAGGGCCCGGGATTGTGATACCGTTCTTTTTTTAAGAGGGCGTTCCCCCGGGGGGGAGCGTCCTCCGCCGTATTCAAAGGAGATGCGATTGCCGCTGCGGGTCGTGCCGTTGGGTGGGCTTGGCGAGGTCGGGCTGAACTCCATGCTGTTCGACGACGGGGAGTCGGCCCTTCTGGTGGACGCGGGACTGATGTTCCCCGACGACACGATGCTGGGGGTCGACTACGTCGTCCCCGATTTCGGCATCCTGAAGGATGTAGCAAAGCGCCTCACAGGGCTCCTGCTCACTCATGGCCACGAGGATCACATCGGGGCGGTCTCCTTCCTTCTCAAGGAGTTCGACGTCCCGGTCTACGGGACCCCCCTGACACTGGGGCTTCTCCGGCACCGCCTCGCGGAGCACGACCTGGACGGCTCGGCGAGGCTCGTCGCGATAGAGAGGGCCGGAAGGTTCCGGGTGGGGAATTTCGACGTCGAGTCCTTTCCGGTCTGCCACAGCATCCCCGACGGGGTGGGGTACATCTTCCGGTGCGGAGAAGGCGTGTTCGTCCACACGGGCGATTTCAAGATCGACCCTCGTCCGCCGGACGGCGTGCCCACGGCTATCGAAAGGCTGGCGCGCCTCGCCTCCGGGGAGAAGGTCACGGCGCTGTTCTCCGACTCCACGAACGTGGAGCGGGAAGGGCACAGCCTGTCCGAGACGTTTGTCGGCGAGGCGCTCTCCGAGATCTTCGAGGCCGCCCCGGGGCGGGTGATCGTCGCGATGTTCTCCTCCAACATCCACCGGATCCAGGGGGTGCTCTCCGCCGCCGCCCGGCACGGCCGCCGGGTGGCCCTTTGCGGCAGGAGCATGGTAAGGAACGTCGCCACCGCGCTGGACCTCGGGTACATGAAGCTTCCCCGGCCCGATATCCTGCTTCCCATCGAGGACGCGGAGACGTTGCCGGACGCGACCGTTGTCGTGCTGACCACGGGGAGCCAGGGGGAGCCGCGCTCCGCCCTGACCCTGATGGCGCTCAGGGAGCACAAGCATGTCCGGGTACGGGAGGGGGACACGGCGGTCCTCTCCTCCAAGTTCATCCCGGGGAACGAGCGGGCGATCGCCAGCGTGATCAACCACCTCTTCCTGGCGGGGGCCGAGGTGCTCCACGAGAGGATCTCCGAGGTCCACGTCTCCGGCCACGCCAGCCGCGAGGAGCTGAAGATCATGGTCGGCACGGTCGCGCCGAAATACTTCATCCCGATCCACGGAGAGCCCCGGTTCCTCATCCGGCACAGGAACCTGGCGAGGGAGATGGGGGTGCCGCACGCCGAGATGGCCCTGAACGGCGACATCCTGGAATTCCGGGGGGGGGAGATGTCCCGGGCGGGGAAGCTCGATGTCGGCCGCTTCTTCGTGGACGGCAAGGGGGTCGGAGACGTGGAGAGCTTCGTCCTGAAGGACCGGTACCAGCTCTCCAAGGTCGGCATGGTGATGGTGGTGCTGGCCCTGTCCTCCGCGACCGGGGAGATCCTGTACGGACCGGACATCGTGACCCGGGGCGTGGTCACGGAGAACGGCTCCGAGGCGAGCGTCGAGGAGGCCCGGGAGGTCGTCCTCAAGGCGTGGGAGGAGAGCGGCGTCGAGACGAGGAAGGACCCCGCGGAGATACAGACCGACATCCGCAGGGCGCTGCGCAGGTACTTCAACAAACGGCTCGAGCGCAAGCCGGTGATCCTTCCCCTGGTCCTGGAGTTATAGATGAGCGAGAAGATCCGGCGGGACGCCCTGGCCATCCTTTTCCTGACGATCGGGGTTTTCCTGACGGTCGCGCTCGTCTCGTTCCACCAGGTCGACCCGTCCCTTTCCGCCTGGAGCTCCGGCGGCGGGGACGTCCGCAACTGGGGAGGCTGGGTGGGGGCGGTCCTCTCCGACCTGCTCCTGCAGCTCTTCGGCATCGGGGCGATCGGTTTTCCCCTGCTCTGCCTTGCGCTGGCCTACTGGACCTTCCGGGGGGAGGGGATCACCGGGAGATGGGGCCGGGCCGCGGGGGGTCTGCTCGCCGTCGTCTCCCTGTTAGGGGTCTTGAGCTTTTTCACCGGCCACATCCGGGTCCTCGACCAGGACATCTTCCTTCCGGGGATCGTGGGGTACCTGCTGGGGGTCAACTTCATCGGGCGGCTGCTGAACCCCGTGGGGGGGCTCATCTGCCTCTCCGCGCTGCTGCTCTTCTCCCTGATGCTGTTCACCGCGCTTCCGCTGCGCGGCCTCCCCTCCCTCTGGCGGAGGAAGAAGAGCCCGGAGCAGGTCCGCGCCATGGTGAAGGAGAAGCTCTCGCCGAAGAAGGAGGAGTGGGAAGAGAAGACGCCGCCGGAGCTCCCGAGGGAGGCGCCCCCGCGCATCGTGGCGCCGGCCCCGGCCGCCGAGTCCGCGCAGTCGCCCCGCGCCGCCGGGAAGGAGTTCGTCCTCCCCTCGCTGGAGCTGCTGGAGCCGCCGCCGGCCGCGGGGAACCGCGCGGACGAGGAGTCCCTCCAGCGGAACGCGCGCGCGCTGATCGAGAAGCTCGCGCAGTACGGGATCGACGGGGCCATCACCGAGATCCGGACGGGCCCCCTGGTCACCACCTACGAATTCAAGCCCGCGCCGGGAATCAAGGCGAACCGCGTGGTCGCGATGGGGGACGACCTTGCCCTCGCGATGCGGTGCGAGTCGGTCCGCGTCGTCCCCAACATCCCGGGGAAGGGGGTGATGGGGTTCGAGATCCCCAACGAGGAGCGCTCCCGCATCGTGCTCCGGGAGATCCTGGGGAGCAAGGCGTACGCGGAGTCGGAGTCCGCGCTCTCCCTCGCGCTCGGGAAGGACATCTTCGGGGAGCCGGTGGTCCGCGACCTCTCGAAGATGCCCCACCTGCTGATCGCCGGGGCGACGGGGTCGGGGAAGAGCATCGCGCTCCACACCATGATCCTGTCGATCCTCTTCCGCGCGACGCCCGAGGAGGTCCGCCTGATCCTGGTCGACCCCAAGATGTTGGAGCTCACCCCCTACGAGGGGATCCCCCACCTCTACCGCAGCGTCGTCACGCAGCCGAAGGACGCGGGGCACGTGCTCAAGTGGGCGGTGGGGGAGATGACGGGGCGGTACAAGAGCATGGTGGAGAACGGGGTCCGGCACATCGACGCCTACAACCAGATGGTGGAGAAGCGGTCCCGGTCGGCGTTCCGGGTGAAGGGCCGGAACGGGGAGGACGAGGAGATCGCGCGCCTCCCTCACATCGTCATCGTGATCGACGAGCTGGCCGACCTCATGATGACGACCACCTCGCGCCGGGAGGTCGAGGACTCCATCACCCGCCTCACCCAGATGGCCCGCGCCGCGGGGATCCACCTCATCTTCGCCACCCAGCGGCCTTCCGTGGACGTCATCACGGGGATCATCAAGGCGAACTTCCCCGCGCGGATCTCCTTCAAGGTGGCGTCCCAGTACGACTCCCGGACCATCCTCGAGCAGTCCGGCGGTGAGACGCTCCTGGGGTTCGGGGACATGCTCTTCCTCCAGCCGGGGGTCGGGGGGATACTGCGCCTCCACGGCCCCTACGTGGGGGAGGGGGAGATCCAGCGCGTCGTGGAACACCTCAGAGGCCAGGGGGCGCCGGTCTACGAGCCCTCGATCACGGCCCAGGCGGCGGAGGAAGAGGAACCCGACCCCTCCCGGGACCCGAAGTTCGACGAGGCCGTGGAGGTCGTGGTGCAGGCCGGTCGTGCCTCCGTCTCGCTGCTCCAGCGCCGCCTGCAGATCGGGTTCAACCGCGCCGCGCGGATCGTCGAGGAGATGGAGCGCCAGGGGATCGTGGGGCCGTCCGACGGCGGGAAGCCACGTGAGGTCTACGTCACACGCAAGGAATAGGGTCGTGATCAAGGCGGTCGTCTTCGACTTCGGGAACGTGATCTGCTCGTTCGACAACGACATCTTCCTCCGGAAG
>CAYILU010000018.1:0-14961 GCA_964364235.1 uncultured bacterium
TCTTCTACCGCTTCGGGGAAGAGCGGTTTTCCCGCCGCATCGCGAGGGCGATCGCGGAGCTAAGGAAGAGGGATCCGGTCGAGCGGACGCTCCAGCTGGCGGAGCTGGTGAAGAGGGCGATCCCCAGGAAGGCGTGGCCGCGCGACATCCATCCGGCGACCCGTGTGTTCCAGGCGCTCCGGATCGCGGTGAACCACGAGCTTGCGTCGCTTTCGGCCTTTCTCGACGGGTTCGCCTGGCATCTCGCCCCGGGGGGAAGAGTGGCGGTGATCAGCTTCCACTCGCTGGAAGACCGGATGGTGAAGGTTGCCTTCCGCGGCCAGTCGGCTGGGGAAAACGCGGTGCTCGAGGTCTTGACCCGCAAACCGGTGGTTCCGGGCGCGGAGGAGATTCACGCGAATCCGCGGGCCAGAAGCGCGAAGCTTCGGGCGGCCCGCATCGGCGGACAGAAGGAGGATCCATGCAGAGAATAGTGGTTGGAAACGGCGTGTGCATGATCACGGAGATCCGGAAGGAGGCGCCGGTGTTCCCCGCGGTGCCGAGGCGGCGGCGGCTGGCGGCGCTGTTCGTGGTCCTTCTCGCCGTTGCCCTGCTCAACGTGTGGCTCTCCGGCCAGTACTACCGGACGGGGTACGCGGTGTCCTCCTCCCTGGAGGAGCAGCGGAACCTGCGGAGACAGCAGGACCTCCTGAAGACGGAGATCCTGACGCTTCGCAGCCCCGCTCGGATCGCGGCGATCGCCAAGACCGAGCTTGGGATGGTGGAGATGAAGACGGAGAGGATGATCCGGGTGAAATGAACCCCCGCGCCCGGATCATCCTCGGCGGGCTGGCGGCTGTCTATCTGCTCGTCGTGCTCCGGGCGTTCCACATCCAGATCCTGGGCGTCCGGGGGATCCAGGAGCGGAGCGCCAGGCAGTACCCCGTGAAGATCCCCCTCGTACCCATGCGGGGGGCGATCCTGGACCGGGTCGGGAACGAGCTCGCGGTCAGCGTCGCCACGAAATCGATTTTCATCCAGCCGGCCAAGCTGAAATCCACGGACTCCGTAGCCGAGCTCCTGTCACGCCGCGTCTCCCGCCCGGTGTCGGAGATGCGCAAGCTGCTTTCCTCTAAGAAGAGCTTCCTCTGGGTCAGGCGCCAGATGCCGTCCTCCGCGGCCGAGGAGGCCGTCCGGGAGATCCGCGAGGCGGTCGGGAACGGGAAGGACAGCGGAGACGACGGCATCGGGATCGTGGAGGAGCCGAAGAGGTTCTACCCCAACCGGGAGCTCGCCTCGTCGCTCCTGGGGTTTACCGACATCGACAGCGTGGGAATCGAGGGGGCCGAGCTCTCTCTGGACAAGTACCTGCGCGGGGAGCGGGCTTTCCTCATGTGCGAGCGGGACGCGCGCGGCCGCGTCATCGTCCCGTCGACGACGCCGGTGGGGGTGAGTTCCGAGGGGAGCTCGGTGTCGCTGACCATCGACCGGAACGTCCAGTACGTGGCCGAGAGCGAGCTCCGGGAGGCGGTCACCAGGTACGGCGCCCGCGGGGGGACCGCGCTGGTGATGCAGCCGAAGACCGGCGAAATCCTGGCGATGGCGACCTCCCCTACCTACAACCCCAACGCCGTGGCCGGCGCCGTCCCGGAAGCCCGGAAGAACCACGCGCTGACCGACACCTTCGAGCCGGGCTCCACGTTCAAGGTGTTCACGCTGGCCGCCGCCCTGGAGATGGGGAGCGTGAAGACCTCGGAGAAGATCTTCTGCGAGAACGGCTCCTACCGGTACGCGGGGAGAATCCTCCACGATGCGCACGGGAAAGGGTGGCTGACCGTGCCGGAGGTGCTCAAGTACTCGAGCAACATCGGGGCCTCCAAGATCAGCGAGCGGATGGACCCCGAACGCTTCCACGACACGATCCGGTCCTTCGGTTTCGGCACGAAGACCGGGATCGAGCTGGTCGGCGAGGTCGGGGGGATTCTCCCCCCGCGGAGCGGGTTCAAGGGGATCCGCCGCGCCACGGTGTCCTTCGGCCAGGGGATCTCCGTGACGCCGATCCAGATGGCCACGGCGATGTCGTCGGTGGTGAACGGCGGAAAGGTGATGAAGCCTTACATCGTGCGCGAGATACGCGACCCGGAGGGGAAGGTGGTCTACCGCGGGGAGCCGAAGGAGCTCCGGCGGGTCCTCTCCCCGAAGACCTCGGAGCAGATGCGCGAGATGATGGGGCTGGTCGTCCAGGAGGACGGCACGGGGACGCAGGCCCGGATCAAGGGGTTCCTCGTGGGGGGGAAGACCGGAACCGCGCAGAAGGTCGAGGTCGGCACCGGGAAATATTCCCCGAACAAGCGGGTCTCCTCCTTCATCGGGTTCCTGCCGCTCCAGGACCCCGAACTGATGATCCTGGTGGTCATCGATGAGCCGAAGGGCCAGGTGTACGGGGGGGTGGTCGCGGCCCCGGCGTTCAACCAGATCGCGGTAAAGACCGCCTACTACCTCGGCATCCCGCCGACCGAGCCTGTGACACGGGCCGTGGCGCAGAATGAGAAGGAGACGCTGAAATCCGGGGGGGGCCGGCTGACCCGGGTTTCAACGGGGGCCTGGGAGAGCGCCATGGTCATGCCGGACCTGCGGGGCTTGAGCATGGGCAGGGTGGTCGACGTGATGGGGCGCTATTCGGTCAAGCTCAGCCTTGTCGGGAGCGGAGTGGCGCGGCAGCAGGTTCCGGGCGCCGGCCAGCTCCTGGTCCCCGGCGCCGAGTGCACCGTGACCTTTGGAGGGTCCTGAGAGAGGGAATGAGGCTATCGAAGGTCCTGGAAAACGTTCCGGCGGAGGTGACGCCGCACGGCTCCATCGAGATCGGCGGCCTGTCGATCGATTCCCGAAAAGTCCGTAAAGGCGACCTGTTCGTGGCCGTCCGCGGGGAGCGGGCGGACGGCCACGCCTTCCTCGCGCAGGCGGAGAGGGCCGGCGCCGCGGCCGCGCTGGTGGAGCTTGAGGTTTCCTCCCCCTCGCTGCCGACGGTGCGGGTTCCCTCCACCGCTTCCGCGCTCCCCTCCGTGGCGGCGAATTTCCACGGGGACCCCTCCGCCCGTCTTGCTGTGGTCGGGGTGACCGGGACCAACGGGAAGACGACGGTCACCTACCTCCTGGAGTCGATCCTCGTCGCGGCGGGTCACAGGACGGCTGTCATCGGAACCATCAACTATCGGGTGGGCGGGGAGGTTCTCCGCTCGGGGCTCACGACCCCATTCCCCCACGAACTCCAGGAAGTGATGGCGGAAGCGGTGTCCAGGAGCGCCACCCACCTGCTGATGGAAGTCTCGTCGCACAGCGCGGCGCAGGGGAGGATCGCCGGGGTGCGGTTCGACGTCGGCGTGTTCACCAACCTGTCCCACGACCACCTGGATTTCCACGGCGACATGGAGTCCTACTTCGCCGCCAAGGCGAAGTTCTTCCGGGAGTACCTCACCGCCGGCGGGAAGCGGACCGGAATGGCGATCAACGCGGACGACCCCTACGGCAAGAGGTTGTCGCGGGAGTTCCCGGGGGCGATGACCTGCGGCTTCCTGCGCGACCGCTCCGTGTTCCCCCTGGAGGTCTCCATGAAGTGGGAGGGAAGTCGTATCGCGCTCCACGTCGCGGGGCGCGAGATGGAATTACGCACGGGCCTCACGGGGGATTACAATGTGTCGAACGTGATGGCGGCCGTCGCCGCCGCAACCCTCCTGGGCATCCCCCCCGACGCGATCCGTGCCGGGGTGGAGCGCCTGCAAAACATCCCCGGCAGGATCGAGCAGATCCGGAACCCGCGAGGATTACACGTTCTCGTGGACTACGCCCACACACCCGAAGGGATGGACCGGGTTCTCTCCTCCCTCGTGGGGCTGGGCTCCGGGCGGCTGATCACGGTCTTCGGGTGCGGCGGGAACCGGGACCGTGCCAAGCGCCCGGAGATGGGGCGGGTGGCGGCGCTCCGGTCGGACGTCGTCGTGGTGACCTCCGACAATCCCCGGAACGAGGACCCCGACGCGATCCTCTCCGACATCCTTCCGGGCCTTCGGGAGGAAGGGTTCCTCGAGGCGCGGGGAGAGGTGACGTGGGAGGACGGGTATTTCGTGGTGATTCCCGACAGAAAGTCGGCGATCGCGCGGGCGCTTTCCATCGCCCGGCCGGGAGACACGGTGGCGATCGCCGGGAAAGGGCATGAGAATGTACAGATCATCAAGGACCGAAGTCTGCCGTTCGACGACCGGGAAACGGTCCGGGGAATACTTGCCGCCGACGGGTAGGATGACCCTGGAGGAGGTCGTCGGGGCGATCCAGCCCCTCCGGGCGGCCGGTCCGATCCCCCCCCGCACGCCGATCGGCAAGGTCACGACCGACAGCCGGGAAGTGTCGCCGGGGGATCTCTTCGTTGCCCTGCCCGGGGAAAGGGTCGACGGCGCGGACTTCGTCGGGGAGGCGTTCCGGAAAGGAGCGCTCGCGGCCATCGTGTCGGAGGAGGGCGCCCTCAGGGTCCCGGAGACCGTGCCTGCCGCGAGGCCCGTCTTCGTCGTCCGCAGTCCCGTCGAGGCGCTCGGAGACCTGGCGCACGCGCACAGGTCGCGGATGCGGCAGATCCCCCTCGTGGGGATCACGGGCAGCTCGGGAAAAACGTCCACCAAGGAGATGCTTTCGGGGCTCCTCGCCTCCGGCAGGAACGTCCTGAAAAATCCCGGGAACCGCAACAACCTGATCGGGATGCCGCTGGCGCTCCTGACGCTATCCGGGGAGCACGACGTCGCGGTGATGGAGATGGGGACGAACCAGCCGGGGGAGATCTCGCGACTCGCCTCGATCGCCGCCCCCGACATCGGGATCGTCACGAACATCGCCCCGGCCCATCTGCAGGGGCTCGGCAGCCTGGAAGGGGTGGCCCGGGAGAAGGGGGACCTGTTCCGCGCCCTCCCGGAATCCGGCACCGCGGTGGTGAACGCGACCGACCTGCGGGTGGTTCGGGAGGCCGGCCGATGCCGCGCGCGGAAGATCTTTTTCGGCGTGGCTCTCAACGAGTTCTCGGGCCGCATCCTCACGATGGACGACCGCGGGATGCGGATCGCGGTGCGGACCCCCTCGGGCGAATTCGCCTCCGCCCTGCCGGTGACGGGCGAGCACCACCTGATGAACGCGCTCGCGGCCACGGCGGCGGCCTACGTCCTGGGGATGCGCCCGCCCGAGCTCGCGGAGGGGTTCTCCTCCTTCGCCTCCGCCCCGGGGAGGTTCCATTCCGTCCCGATGCGGGGCGGGGGGCTGCTTCTGGACGACAGCTACAACGCGAACCCCGCCTCGATGGAGGCCGCCATCCGGAACCTCCGGATCCTTCGCGGGGGCCGGCGGAGCGCGGCCATCCTGGGGGACATGCTGGAGCTCGGGGAGGTATCGGCCTCCTCCCACTTCCGGATCGGCCACCTGCTCGCGGGGGCCGGCGTGGACCTCCTGTTCACGTTCGGCGAGGAGGCGGCGCAGATCGCGCGGGGCGCGCTCGAGGGGGGGATGGACCCCGAGAGGGTGGCGCACACGGGAGACAAGGGACGGCTGAAAACGATGGTCATGGACGCGCTGCGGGCCGGGGACGTCATCCTGGTGAAAGGATCCAGGGGGATGCGCCTCGAGGAAGTCGCGGCCGAAATCGAAAGGGAATGGACCTGAGAGACGATGCTGTATCACCTCCTATTTCCGTTGCACGTGGACTATTCCTTCTTCAACGTATTCCGCTATATCACGTTCCGCACCATCTACGCGGCGATCACCGCGCTCCTGCTGTGCTTTGTCCTCGGCCCCTGGCTCATCCGGGAGCTGGGTGCCCACCAGATCGGCCAGACCATCCGCCGGGACGGGCCGGAGCGGCATCTTGCGAAGGAGGGGACGCCCACGATGGGGGGGCTGCTGATCGTCCTTGCCACCGTGATCCCGACCCTGCTCTGGGCGAACCTGGGGAACACGTACATCTGGATCGCGGTCTTCGTGACCGTGGGGTTCGGCACGATCGGATTCGTCGACGACTACAAAAAGGTCATCCGGAAGGATTCGAAGGGGCTTTCCGCCCGGAGGAAATTCCTCAGCCAGCTGGCCCTGGCGGGCGTCGCGGCGACGCTCATCTACCTGGACATCGGGATCCAGCCAAAGGTGAGCATCCCCTTCTTCAAGAAGCTCAACCCGAGCCTCGGGGTGTTCTACATCCCCTTCGTCATCCTGGTGATCGTCGGGGCGTCGAACGCCGTCAACCTGACGGACGGTCTCGACGGGCTCGCGATCGGGCCCTCGATCATCTCGGCGGGGACCTACATGATGTTCGCGTACCTCGCCGGCCACATCAAGATCGCCAACTACCTCCAGATCCAGTACGTGCCGGGAGCGGGGGAGCTGACCATCTTCTGCGGGGCGATGGCGGGAGCGGGGATCGGCTTCCTCTGGTACAACACCTATCCCGCCCAGGTGTTCATGGGGGACACGGGGTCCCTTTCCATCGGCGCGGCGCTGGGGGTGGTCGCCGTCATGGTGAAGCAGGAGATCGTCCTGGTGCTGGTCGGCGGCGTCTTCGTCATGGAGGCGCTCTCCGTGATCCTGCAGGTGTACTCCTACAAGACGACGCGAAAGCGCATCTTCCGCATGGCGCCGATCCACCACCACTTCGAGATGAAGGGGTGGGCGGAGCCGAAGATCATCGTCCGGTTCTGGATCATCTCGATCATCCTGGCGCTGCTGGCGATCAGCACGCTCAAGATCCGGTGAGCATGGAAACGTTCGGGGGGAAAAACGTCTTTGTGGTCGGGGCCGGCAGGTCGGGGCTGGCCGCGGCCCTCCTGCTGCTGCGGGAGGGGGCGCGCGTGACCCTGCTCGACGAGCGTCCAAAGGAAGCGGTGGAGCAGTCGCTGGGTGCGGCGATCCCGCCGCAGGTGGCGTTCGTCAACGGCCGGATGGACGAGAAGGCGGCGTTCGGGATCGACCTCGTCGTCCTGTCGCCGGGGGTTCCCGCTTCGAGGCTTCCCCTGGAGGCGCTCCGCCGCTCGGGCGCCCCGGTGTGGGGTGAGCTCGAGCTGGGCTTCCGCAGGTTCCGGGGGAGCGTGGCGGCCGTCTCGGGGACCAACGGCAAGTCGACAGTGACAACGCTCCTCGGGGAGATGGCCTCCCGCGCCTTCCCCCGGGTGTTCGTCGGGGGCAACCTCGGAACGCCGCTGGCCGAAGCCGCGGGGAAGCCGTTCGACTGGGGCGTGGTGGAGGCGTCGAGCTTCCAGCTGGAGTCGATCGACACGTTCCGTCCGAAGGTCGCCGTCCTCCTGAACATCACGGAGGACCACAGCGACCGGTACCAGGACTTCGCCGCCTACGCGGAGGCGAAGATGGCCCTCTTCCGGAACCAGGGCGCCGCCGACGCCGCCGTCATCAACGTCGACGACCCGGAGATCTCCGCCCGGGCCGGCCGGATACCGGCCGAGAAGATCCCGTTCTCCCTCACCCGTCCCCTTGGCGAAGGGGTGTGCCTGGACGGGGGAGAGATGGTCTACCGGAACGGGGCTCGGGAGGAAAGGTACCCCCGCGCTCTCCTGCGGATCCGCGGGACGCAGAACGTGGAGAACGCCATGGCGGCGATCGCGGCCGCGCGGCGGATCGGGGTCCCGCCGGAGGCGGTGCGAGACGTCCTCGCGGCCTTCCCGGGTTTGCCGCACCGGGTGGAGTTCGTCCGGAAGGCACGCGGCGTCTCCTGGTTCAACGATTCCAAGGGGACCAACGTCGGCGCGGTTCTCAAGTGCCTGGATGGCTTCCCGGAGCCGGTCGTCCTGATCGCGGGGGGGAAGGACAAGGGGATCGATTTCCGTCCGCTGCGGGAGCCCCTGCGCCGCAAGGCCCGGGCGGTAGTCCTTTTCGGCGAGGCCCGCGGGAGGATGGAGCGGGAGCTCTCGGGGACGGCGCCGCTCGCGACGGTGGACACCCTGGCTGAGGCCGTCCGCCGCGCGGCCGGCCTCGCGCGGCAAGGGGACGTGGTGATCCTCTCGCCCGCCTGCTCGAGTTTCGACCAGTTCAGGAACTTCGAGGATCGCGGCGAGGCGTTCCGGAGGGCAGTGATGGAGCTTCCCGGATGAACATCGGCAAGCGGCATGAAAACCTGATTCTGTTCTTCTGCACCCTGATCCTGTCGGTCCTCGGGGTCGTGATGGTCTTCAGCGCCACCTCCGTGACCGCGGGCTCCTCCTTGCGCCTCGGGAACGACTCGGCGTACTTCTTCAAGCGGCAGGTCCTGTTCCTTGTGCTCGGGGCCTCCCTGGCGGTCCTGCTGACGCGGATCGACTACGACTTCTACCGCCGGCGGATCTGGCTCATATTGATCGGGACGCTGGGGCTTCTCCTCCTGGTCTTCGTCCCCGGCATCCGGCACACGGCGAACGGAGCTTCCCGCTGGATCAACCTCCGCGTGTTCACCTTCCAGCCCTCGGAGCTCGCCAAGTTCATCCTCATCGCCTTCGCCGCCTGGGCGATCGACCGGAAAGGGGAAAACCCCAAGGAGGGGCTGAAGGCCTTCCTCCCGGTGCTCGTCGTGATGGGGGTCTTCGTCGCCGTGATCCTCAAGGAGCCCGACTTCGGCATGGCGGTGGTCATCGCCGCGTCCCTCATGACGCTCCTGTTCATCGCCGGCTTCCCCTGGAAGCTCCTGGCGGGGGCCTTCGGCGCGGGGGTGGTGGGGGTGGTTTTCCTGATCGCCGCGAAGCCTTACCGCATCAAGCGGCTGGAGGCCTTCCTCGATCCCTTCTCGCAGGCCCAGGCGGCGGGGTACCAGGTGGTGCAGTCGCTGATCGCGTTCTCGAACGGGGGTCTGCTCGGCACCGGTATCGGGGCCGGCAAGCAGAAGCTCTTCTACCTGCCCGAGATGCACACGGACTACATCTTCTCCGTCATCGGGGAGGAGCTCGGGTTCGCGGGGGTCGTCGCCGTGGGCGCCTGCTTCCTGATCCTGGTGTGGGTGGGGTTCCGGATCGCACGGCGCGCCCGCGACCTGTTCGGGCGCTATCTCGCGATGGGGCTGTCGACGGTGATCGGAATACAGGCGCTCATGAACATGATGGTGGGGCTGAAGATGCTCCCCCCCAAGGGGATGGTGCTTCCGTTCCTGAGCTACGGGGGGAGTTCCCTGATCCTCCACCTCGCGGCGATGGGTGTGATGATCAACATTTCCATGAAAGGGGCGGAAGCCTTTGTCGCTGACTCTGATCGTCGCGGGCGGGGGAACTGGCGGACACGTCTTTCCGGGGATAGCGATTGCTGAGGCGTTCCTCACGCTGGTCCCCGGCGGCTCCGTCTCCTTCGTCGGAACGGAGGGCGGTTTCGAGGCGAGGGCCGTCCCGGCGCGGGGGTATGAAATCGATTTCGTCCCGTCGGGCCAGGTCAGCGGCAAGGGGACCGGAGGGGTGTTGGGGATGGCGCGCATGGTGAAAGGGATCGCCGCCTCGTTCTCGGTCTTGAGACGCCGCCGGCCGGACCTGGTTTTCGGCGTCGGTGGGTACGCCTCCGTCCCGGTTTCCCTCGCGGCGGTATTGACCTTGGTCCCTCTCTTCCTGCAGGAGCAGAACGCGGTCCCCGGGAGGGCGAACCGGGTCCTGGGAAGAATGGCGATGCGGATCTACGCGGGGTTCTTCGGTGCGGCCTCCTATTTCCCGGCCGGCCGCACGGAGGTGACGGGGAACCCGGTCCGGCGCGAGGTCGTCGCCGCGTCGGCGGCCGGGAAGGCGGAGCCCGGGCCTCCTTTCACCGTTTTCGCGATGGGCGGGTCGCAGGGGGCCAGGGCGATCAACCGGCTGGTCCTCGCGATGGGGAAACGGGTGAAGGAGGAAGGGCGCGACATGCGGTTCCTGCTGCAGACGGGGCCCGCCGAGTTCGATCTTGTCGAGAAGGCGGTACGGGAGGAGGGGCTGCCGGTCGAGCCGTTCCCGTTCACCGACCGGATCGGAGAGATGTTCCTCCGGTGCCACGCGGTCCTGATGCGGGCGGGGGCGCTCTCCATCGCGGAGGCGGCGCTTTTCGGGAAGCCGTGCGTCCTGATCCCCTACCCCTTCGCCGCGGACCGGCACCAGGAGAAGAATGCCGAGGAGTTCTGCGCCGGCGGGGGAGGGGTGTGGATACGCCAGGAGGAGGCCACGGGGGACCGGGTCCTCGCGGTTCTCTCCTCCTGGGGCCTGGACCCCGGCCGCCTGGAGACCGCCGCGGAAGCGGCCGCGGGATTTTCCCGGCCGGCCGCCGCGGAGGCGATCATCCGCTCGGCCCTCCGGGAGATAGGAAAAAAAGGGGGGGGCCGTGTATAGAAAGGGGCTCCGCATCCATTTCGTGGGCATCGGCGGCATCGGGATGAGCGGCATCGCGGAGCTTCTCCTGAACTTAGGGTACCGGGTAAGCGGCTCGGACCTGCGCCGGTCCGACATCACCGACCGGCTGTCCGGTCTGGGCGCCGAAATCCGGGTGGGGCACGCCGCGGAGAACGTTCCGGGGGACGGGCACGTGGTTGTCATCTCCTCGGCGGTCAAGGCCGACAACCCGGAGGTGGTCGAGGCGCAGCGGCGGAAGATCCCCGTCGTCCCCCGCGCGGAGATGCTGGCGGAGCTGATGCGGATGAAGTACGGGATCGCCATCGCCGGGACGCACGGCAAGACGACCACCACGTCGATGGTGGCCTCGATCCTCGCCTCGGCCGGCTGGGACCCCACCACCGTCGTCGGGGGGAAGCTGAACAGCCTGGGGTCGAACGCCAAGTTGGGGCAGGGGGACTTTCTCGTCGCCGAGGCCGACGAGAGCGACGGGTCTTTCCTCAGACTGTCGCCCACGGTGGCGGTGGTGACGAACATCGACCCGGAGCACCTGGATTTCTATTCGGGGATCGGGCAGATCAAGGAGACGTTCCTCCACTTCATCAACAAGGTCCCTTTCTACGGGTTCGCCGTGCTGTGCGTCGACCACCCGAACGTGCAGGAGCTGATCCCTTCCGTGACCAAGACGTTCGTCACCTACGGCTTTGCGGTCCACGCGGATTACCGTGCCGACGAAATCGTCCCCGAAGGGATGACCAACCGGTTCCGGGTGCTGCATCGCGGGGAGCCGCTGGGCGAGGTCACGCTGAAGGCACCCGGCAGGCACAACGTGAGCAACGCCCTCGCGGCGGCGGCGGTGGCGGGGGAGCTCGGCATCCCCTTCGACCGGGTCCGCGCGGGTCTTGCCGAGTACGGCGGCGTGGTCCGCAGGTTCCAGGTGAAGGGGGAGCGGGGCGGGGTGACGGTGGTGGACGACTACGGCCACCACCCCGCGGAGGTCCGGGCCACGCTGGCCGCGGCCCGGGAGGTTTGGCCGGGGAAGAGGATCGTCGTGGGGTTCCAGCCGCACCGGTACACGCGGACACAGGCGCTCTTCCGGGATTTTCTGTCCGCGTTCAACGACGCGGATCTGCTCTTCGTGTTCGATGTCTATCCGGCCGGGGAGGAACCCATCCCCGGGGCTTCCGGGGAACGCCTCTGCGAGGCGATCCGGGAGCATGGGCACAAGACCGCTATCTACGCGGGCAAGGCCGGGGACGCGCTCGGCGCGGTGGTTCCGCGGCTTCGCCCGGGAGATATATTCCTGACCATGGGGGCCGGCGATGTCTGGAAACTGGGAGAAAGCGTGCTATTCGGTTAACGGCCGGGTAAAGGGAAGGCGGATGACGGGAACGGCGGGAAAGGTCGAGGAGGTGTTCGGGCCCAAGCTGCGGGATTTCACGACGATCGGGATCGGAGGAAGCGCCGAGCGGATGGTCTTCCCCCGCTCCGTGCAGGAGATCCAGGAGATCCTCAAGGCGGAGCGCGAGATGGGGCGGGAAGTGCGCTTTCTGGGCGCGGGCAGCAACCTCCTCGTCCACGACGGCGGGGTCCGGGGCACGGTGCTCTGCCTCAAGAAGAACATGGGGAAGATGCTCTTCTCCTCCGGGGGGTCGGTCATCGCGGAAGGAGGGACGATGCTCCCGCGCTTCGCGGTGCTGTGCGCACTGTCCGGGCTCTCCGGCGTCGAGGAGCTGGCCGGGATCCCCGGGACGGTGGGCGGGGGCATGACGATGAACGCCGGAGCGTTCGGGCGGTCGATCGGGGAGATCGCCGAATGGGTGGAAATCGTGGACGAGGAGGGTGGGTTGCACCGGTTCGAAACCCGGGACATCCGCCTCGGTTACCGCGCGGCGGAATTTCCCGTGCGGGGGGTGATCTCCCGCGTGGGCTTCCGGCTCGCTCCCGGCGTCCCCGACCAGGTGTTCGAGCGGATGAAGCGGATCAACGAGAAACGCCGGGCCAGGCAGCCATGGGGCGAGCGGACCTTCGGCTCCACGTTCCGGAATCCTCCCGACCGGGAGAGCGCCGGCCGCCTTCTGGATCTTGCCGGGATGAAGGGAGCCCGGGAAGGGGACGCCGCCTTCTCGGAAAAACACGCCAATTTCCTCGTGAACACGGGGCGCGCGACGGCCTCCGACGCGCTGCGGCTCATCGAGCGGGGCCGGGAGCGGGTGCGGATTACGGCAGGCGTAAGACTCGCCCTGGAAGTCAAGCTGTGGGGGCCGATGAGTGACTAGGGCTAAGCGCGGCGGATACCGGGGAAAGACGGTTGGGGTGTTCCTCGGAGGCGAGTCCTCCGAGCGGGAAGTGTCGCTTCGAACGGGGGCGGCCGCGGCTTCGGCCTTGCGTCGGCTGGGGTACCAGGTTCGGGAGGTCGACATCCGCGGGGACTGGCTCGCGGGGATCCGGGACTCGGGAGTGGATGTGGCGTTCCTGGCGCTGCACGGCCGGTTCGGCGAGGACGGCTGCATCCAGGGGGCTCTCGAGCTTGCGCGGATTCCCTACACGGGATCCGGCGTGGCGGCCTCCGCGCTCTCGATGAGCAAGGTACTGGCCAAGCGCATCGCGGCCTCCGCGGGTGTCCCCGTCGCGGCGGACGCCCTCTACGAGGGGGAAACGGGTTCCTCGCCCCCTCCCACGGGGTTCGGCTTTCCGCTCGTGGTCAAGCCGGACCGGGAAGGCTCCACCGTCGGGGTGAGCATTGTCCGCTCGCCGGAAGGATGGGCGCAGGCGCTGGCCGAGGCGGCGAAGTTCGACAGCCGCGTCCTGGTGGAGGCGTACATCCCCGGACGGGAGATCACGGTCGGGATCCTGAACGGGAGAGTGCTCCCGGCGATCGAGATCGTCCCGAAGTCCGGCTCCGGCTTCTACGACTACCGGTCCAAGTACACGTCGGGGCAGACGGAATACGTGATCCCGGTGCCGATGGACCGGGACATCCTGGTGAGGGCGGCGGACTGCACGCGCAAGGCGGCGGCGGCGCTCTCGCTTCGGGGGGCGGCCCGCCTCGACTACCGGGTGGACCCCGCGGGCAACCTGTTCTTCCTGGAGGCGAACACGATCCCCGGGATGACCGAAACCAGCCTGCTCCCGAAGGCGGCGAAGTTCGACGGATTGAGCTTCGACGAGCTTGTCGAAGAGATCCTGGACGACGCGGGGCTCGGGAAGTAGATGATCGAGTACAAGGCGTACCACAAGAAGTCGCTAGGGAAAGCGAAGAAGAGGCCGCACGCCGCCCGGAAGAAGGGGAAGGAAAAGGGCGCCCCGCCCGCCAGGATCAATTTCCGGCAGGTGCTTCCGGTCGCGGCGGCGATCCTGGCCATCGTGCTGGTGACGGCGGTGGGGGCGGCGGTCTACTCCTGGCTCGGGCACTCCCGGCTCTTCTCCGTCCGGGACATCGACATGAACCGGTGCGCCTACGTGACGCGGGACGAGGTCTCCGGGATCCTCTCGGGAGTGCCGCAGGGAAACATCTGGTCCCTGTCTTCGCGGGACATCGGGCGGCGCCTGCTCTCCCATCCCTGGGTGCGGAGCGTGTCGGTGAGAAAGGCGTTCCCGGACCGGCTCGTGGTGCGCATCGAGGAGCGCAAGCCCCTGGCCATGATCAACCTCGACGCGCTTTACTACGTCGACGAGCAGGGGACGATCTTCAAGAGGCTCACCGCCCACGACCCGAAGAATTTCCCCGTCGTGACCGGTTTCTCCCGGGCCGACCTCACCGCGCGGGACGCGGTCACCCTTCAGAACCTGAGGCGGACGCTGGAGCTCCTGCGTTGCACCGAGTCGGGGGTCCTCCGTCAGAACGTCTCCGAGGTCCACTTCGACGCCCAGGAGGGGTACACGCTGGTGACCCGGGACTCCGGCCTTCAGCTGAAGATCGGGATGATGGAATTCCGCGAGGCGATGCGGAGGGTCGAAGTGGCGATGCCCAAGCTCTCCAGCCTCGGCCAGGCGAGAAGCGTCATCGATCTGAAAACTGCGGGCCGCATCTTCGTGCGGGCGGGGGAATGATGGAGCCAGTCTCGGGGCCGGTGATCACCGGTCTGGATATCGGGTCGAGCAAGGTCGCCACGGTCGTGGCGAGGAAAGGTCCCGACGGCCTGGAAATCCTCGGAGTGGGAAGGGCCGACACGGACGGGATGCGCAAGGGCGCCGTGGTGAACGTGGACGCCACGGTCAAGTCGATCCAGCAGAGCGTCGGCGACGCGGAGAAGATGACGGGGATCTCGATCCAGTCCGTCTTCGTCGGGGTGTCGGGCCCCCTGATCAAGTCGTTCAACAGCCACGCGGCGATTTCGGTCCGGAACGAGCGGGAGGTGACCGAGACGGACGTCGGACGCGTCCTTTCGCTCGCCAAGGCGGTGGAGCTGCCCAACGACCGGGAGGTCCTCCACGTCCTGACGCAGGAGTTCATCGTCGACGACATGGGGGGGATCAAGGACCCGCGGGGGATGACCGGGATCCGGCTCGACGCACGCGTGCACGTGGTGACCGACGACGTACCCGGCACGCGCAACCTCGTCAAGTGCGTCGAGAAGGCGGAGCTGTCGATCGACGACATCGTGCTCGGCCCGCTGGCCTCGGCCAACGCGGTTCTGACGCC
>CAYILU010000019.1:0-14772 GCA_964364235.1 uncultured bacterium
AGGTGCCGGCCGTTCCGACCATCCGCCGGAACCGGCGTTTCGACCAGGACACGGTCCCCGTGGAGATCCGGCCGGCGAAGTAATGCTTCAGGTTCAGGATCTGCCAGGGTTCCGGCGGATCGGAGAGCGGCAGGAGGCCGCACGCCACGACCACGCCGATCGGAAGGCTGACGGCGTCGCGCCTGCCCGGGCCAGCGATAAACTCGGTGCTCCCTCCTCCGATGTCCATGACGACGGTGCCGTCTTCAAGCCGGAACCTTCCGTGAACCCCTTCCCACGTCCGCCTGGCCTCCTCGGCCGCCGTGATGACCTCCACCCGCACGCCCGCGGCGCAGGCCGCCTCGAGGAATTCTTCGCGGTTTGCAGCGCCCCGCAACCCTGCGGTACCGCAAGCCCTGTACTCTACCACGCCCAGCGCGTCCATCTCCCGACGGAATTCCCGCAGCGCGGAAACCGATTCCCGGAATTCCCTCGGGCCGATCTTCCCGGTGGCCCGCAGCTCCTTCCCCATCCCGGTGATCCGGCGAAACCGCGCAACCGGCCGGATCCTGCCGCCTTCCCTCCCCGCGACAAGCATCCGTATCGTGTTTGTCCCGATGTCAATCGCCGCTACCCGGCGGACGGAAGGTCTCATTTCTCCCTGTACACTACCCGGATGGGGGACCCGTTGAACCCAAACTGGTCGCGAATCTTGTTGTGAAGGTGACGGGTGAAGGAGTCCGGTATTCCCGTCTTTTCCTTGACGAAGACCGCGAAGGAGGGCGGCATCACCCCGACCTGCGTCATGTAGAAGGCCCGGTTCCTGACGCGCTTCGAGGGGATCGGCGTGGAGTAGATGGACGCCTCCGCCATCCGGTTCAGGACGGGCGTCGGAATGCGGCGCCGGAAACTGCCGAAGGCCTCCTCGATTTTCTTGAACAGGAGCGTGACCCCCGTCCCTTTTGTCGAAACGACGGGGATCACCGAGGCGAATGTCGCGTACACAAGCCCCTCCTGGATCGCCCGGAGGCCTTTGCGCCGTTCCTCCTCTCCGTTCCACTTGTCCGCCTTGTTCGCCGCGACGACCACCGCCCGGTCCTCGTTCAGCACATACCGGAGGATCTGCTGGTCCTGGTGGGTCAGCCCCTCGGGGCCGTCGATCATCACCACGGCGAGATCGCATCGCTTGATGGAGTCGAGGCTTTTGATCACGGAGAACTTCTCGAGCACGTCCTCCGTTTTCCGCTTCGCCCGGATACCCGCCGTGTCGATGAAGAGGTACTTTTTCCCCCCGTATTTCACGAGGACGTCGATGGCGTCCCTCGTCGTACCCGGCACCTCGGAGGCGATGACCCGCTCGAATCCGGCGAGCGCGTTGACCAGCGTGGACTTGCCCACGTTCGGGCGCCCGACGACCGCAATCCGGGCGACGGCTTCCTCCTCCTGCTCCTCCCCGGATGATTGGTCCGGTATCATCTCGATGACATCATGGAGAAGCTCGTCGACCCCCCTGCCGTGCTCCGCGGAAACCGGGTAGATCTTCTCGACGGCGAGCTCGTGGAACTGCCCCACCCCTTCCGCGCCGACCCGGGCGTCGACCTTGTTGGCCGCGAGGAAGAACCGCTTCCCGCGCTCCCGGAGCATCCCGGCGATCTCCTTGTCGATCGGGAGAACGCCGTCGCGGGAATCGACAAGGAAGATGACCGCGTCGGATTCGTATATCGCCCGGAGGACCTGCGCGCGCACCTTGGCGAGCAGGTCCCCGTCCTCCTTGCCGGGGACGTATCCGCCCGTGTCGATCAGCTGGAACCGCTTGCCGTCGTACTCCGCGGGAAGGGAAACCAGGTCCCGGGTCACCCCGGGCAGTCCGAAGGTGATGGCGCGCCGTTTCCCGACGATCCGGTTGAACAGGGTCGACTTCCCGACGTTCGGGCGTCCGACCAGCGACACGGTGAAACCGGTTTTAGTCATACCCCATCCGCCGCAGGATCGTTTCGTTCCGCGACCAGTCCCTCTCCACCTTGACGAACAACTCCAAGTATACCCGCTCTCCCGTTTCTTTCTCCAGTTCCAGCCGCGCCTCCGTGCCGATCTTCTTAAGCAACCGTCCGCCCTTCCCGATGATCATCCCCTTCTGGGATTCCCGCTCGACGCAGATCTCCGCGCGGATCCGGATGAGCCCCTTTTCCGTGTCCTCCTTGTACTCCTCGATCACGACGGCGACGCTGTACGGGAGCTCCTCGGACAGCGCTTCGAAGAGCTTCTCGCGGATTATCTCCTTCGCGATGAAACGCATCGGGAGGTCGGTCAGGTCCTCGCCGGGATAATAGGCGGGGCCTTCCGGCAGCAGTTCGAAAAGCGCGGAAAGGAATGTCTCCACTCCGGAACCTGTCTTCGCAGACATCAGAAAACCCTGTCTATACAGGCCAGTCCGCATCAAATCATCAAGTTTCGCTTTCGCATCGCTTTCCTTCATCCTGTCCGACTTGTTGATCACGAGGAGGCGCGGCACGGAGACCTTCTCCATTATCCCCCGGACAAGCGTCTCCTCCTCCCCGGACTCGTACGACCGGTCGTCTTGCAGGTGAACCGCGACGTCGGACTCCCCGGCGATCCGTTCGGCGGTCCTGAGCATGTAGACGTTCAGCGCTTTTTTGGGGCGGTGAATCCCCGGGCTGTCCAGGAAGACGATCTGTCCTTTTTCCCCGGTTAGAATCCCCGCGATCCGGTCCCTCGTGGTCTGCGGCTTGTTCGTGACGATGGCGATCTTTGCGTCCAGGATGCGGTTCAGCAGCGTGGACTTGCCGACGTTGGGCCTGCCCAGCAGGGCGACGAAACCTGACTTCCTCCCCCCGGTCATCCCTCCCCTTCCTCGCGCATGACGAGAGAGAGCATTTCCCCGGCCGCCTCCATCTCCGCGTCCTTCCTGGTGGTGCCGCTTCCCTTGGCCTCCGTCCCGTCGGCCAGGACGGCGACCACGGTGAATGTGTGGGAATGCGGGGGGCCGGAGGTCTCCAGGATCCGGTATTTCGGCAGGGGGACCTTCTTTTTCTGGCACCACTCCTGGAGCCGGCTCTTCGCGTCGAACCCCGCGACAAGGTCCCGGACACGGGACTCCCCCCAGAAGCGGGAATGCACGAAGCGCTGCGCCTCCTCGAACCCCCCGTCCAGGAAAATCGCCCCGACGATCGCCTCGACTGCGTCCGCGACCATCTTCCGGGTGACCCCTCCCCCCTTCTCCCGGACGGAAGGGTCGGTCCGGAGCGACTCCGGTACGCCGATTTCCTCACCGACGCGAAACAGGTTCCGGTTGTTGATGACGGCGGACCGCGCCTTCGAGAGTTCGCCTTCCCCGGCGTCCGGTAGGCGCCGGAACATTTCCGTGGCCACGCAGAGGTTCAGCACGCCGTCCCCTAAGAACTCGAGCCGCTGGTACGACCGCTCCAGCGCCCCCTCTTCGACCAGGGACGCGTGCCGGAGCGCCTCCTCCAGGAGATGCCGCGAGGCGAACCGGTACCCGATCCGCCTCTCCACCTCAAACATTCCCGCCCTCCCGGTTTCCGTACACTCCCCTCCCCCTAATGGAGTCCGCGCGGACCCGGGTCAGCTCCCCGATCTCGCGGCTCTCCCCCGGAAAGAGCACCTCCACGTAATTTCCCGAGTACCCGGAAATCTCCCCCCGGCCGGGATGCGCCGATTCCACGAGAACCTCCAGCTCCTTTCCGACCTGGCCTTGAAGATAGCCGTTCCTCATCGAACCGTCCAGCCGCAAGAGTCTTGAAACCCGCTCTTTCTTCACGTTTGCGGGTACGTCGTCCCGCCACCGTGCGCTCTCCGTGCCCGGCCGGGGCGAGTAGGGGAATACGTGGAGGTAGTGCACCGGCAGCCCGGCAAGGATGCGGACGGTCTCCCCGAAGTCCTCTTCCGTCTCCCCCGGGAATCCCGCGATCACGTCCGCGCCGATCCGGACCCCTTGCATCCTCGCGGAGATGTTCTCGACGACGGCCGCGTACCTGGCCGCCCCGTAAGGACGCCGCATCCGATCCAGGGTCCGGTCGCTGCCGCTCTGCATGGGGATGTGCAGGTGCCGGCAAACCCGCGGCTGCCCCGCGATCCCCGCCAGAAGCCCGTCCGTTACCTCCATCGGCTCGATGGAGCTCAACCGGATGCGGGCGAGGGTGGTTTCCCCGAGCAGGACCGCGACCAGCCGCGCAAGCCCGTCTTTTTCCCCACGGTCGGCCCCGTACAACCCAACGTGGATCCCCGTGAGGACCAGCTCCCGGGCGCCGTCCTCCTCCGCCGCCACCGCCATTTCGACGATCTCTTTTTCCGCCAGCGACCTGCTTTTCCCGCGGGCGGCCGGGACGACGCAGTACGCGCAATGGAAGTCGCACCCGTCCTGGATTTTCAGGAACGTCCGGCGGTGGCCGAGCAGAAGGCCCGCCGAGAATTCGGACAGGCGGGGAGAACCAGCGGCGCCGCCGCCTCCGATCCGCCGGAGAACCGGGACGAGCCCGGCAGCCTCCCCGATTCCCAACCAGTGATCCACTTCCGGAAGCTTCTCTTTCGCATCCGGGGAGGTTTGGGCGTAGCAGCCGGTCAGCACGATGGAGGCCGCGGGGTGATCGCGCCGTGCCCGGCGCACTAGCGCCCTGCAGTCCCGGTCGGCGCGATGGGTGACCGTGCAGCTGTTGATGACCACGACGTCGGCCGGCCCGGCGTTCGGGACGACCTCGAACCCCGCGGACACGGCCTCCCGCGCGATGGAGGCGGAGTCCGCGAAGTTCGCCTTGCAGCCGACGGTAAGGACCGTCAGACGCTTGCGCATTCGATCCAGCCGCCCCCAAGCACCTCGTCCCCGTCGTAGACGACCAGCGCCTGGCCCGGCGTGACGCTCCTCTGGGGGGCGTCGAAGCTCACCGCGAGCCGCTCCCCCTCGCAGAGGACGGTTGCCGCGGCGCCGGGGTGCCGGTACCGGACCTTGACGGTTGCGCGAAATTCGCTTGCCGGCGGGCTCCCCGCGACGAAGGTGACGCGCGCCACGGTGGCGCCCTTCGCCAGGGTTTCGTCCTCGGTGCCCAGGATCACCTCGTTCTTCTCCGCGTCGATGGCCACCACGTAGAGGGGCTCCCTTGCGGCGATCCCAAGCCCTTTCCTCTGCCCGACCGTGTAATGGAGGATCCCCTTGTGAGCCCCGAGGACGTTCCCCCCGCGGTCGACGAAATGCCCTTCCCGTTCCTCGATCCCCCTTTTGCTCAGGAACGAGGTGTAGGAATGGTCCGTGACGAAGCAGATGTCCTGGCTCTCCCGTTTCTCGCAGACGGGCAGGCCCGCCTCGGCCGCGATGCGCCGGACTTCGGACTTCATCATCCCCCCGACCGGGAACCGGATCCTCCCCAGCCGCTCCGCGTCCAGGGAAAAAAGGAAATAGGACTGGTCCTTCGAGACGTCGGGGGCGGCGAAAAGCCGGTACCTTCCCGACTCGTCTTTCCGGATGACGGCGTAATGGCCCGTGGCCACCCCTTCGGCGCCAAGTTCGTCGGCCTTCCGCAGGAGCGCCCGGAACTTGAGGTGCTCGTTGCAGAGGACGCAGGGGTTCGGTGTCCGGCCGCTCGAGTATTCCCGGACGAACCGGTCGATGACCTCCCGCCGGAACTCGTCCTTCAGGTTCAGCACGTAGTACGGGATCCCGATCAGGTCGCACACCCGCCTTGCGTCGTACAGGTCGTCGAGCGAGCAGCAGGTCCCTTCGCGGTTCTTCGTGACCTCGGAAAAATCGTAAAGGTCCATGGAGATCCCGATGACCTCGTACCCTTCCTTCCGGAGAAGGAGGGCCGCCACGGAGGAATCGATCCCGCCGCTCATCGCGGCCAGTATTCGCTTTTTCATCGGACCTTCGCCTCCCTCGCGCCGAGCGGGGACATAACGCGCAGCTTGTCGACTACCGCCTCGATGGCGTCCACCGCATACTCGATGTCCGCGTCGGTGTTGCCTCTCCCGAGGCTGAACCGAAGCGCCCCCTGCGCGTCGACGGGGTCCGTCCCCATCGCCATGAGGATCGGGGAACCCTCGAGCGACCCCGAGGTGCACGCCGACCCCGAGGAGCAGGCGATCCCCAGCATGTCGAGGTTGAGCAGCAACGCCTCCCCCTCGACGAACCGGAAGGAGATGTTGACGGTGTTCGGCAGGCGCTCCGTGGGGTGGCCGTTTCGCACCAGGTCGGGGATCCTCCCGAAGAGGGCCTTTTCGAACTTGTCCCGCAGCCTCCGTGTTTCCCGGACCTCCTCCTCCATCCCTGCCCGTAACAGGGAAAACGCCTTCCCCATCGCGACGATCCCGACGACGTTCTCGGTCCCGCCACGGCGTCCGCGCTCCTGGTGCCCCCCGTGGAGCACCGCCTCCAGCTCGACCCCCTTGCGGACGATCAGGCCGCCGGCGCCTTTCAGGGCGTTGATCTTGTGGCCCGAGAAGGTGAGCAGGTCCACGGGGAGCGACTTCCATTCGACCGGGATCTTTCCCGTCGCCTGGACCGCGTCGGTGTGCATCGGGACCCCCGCTTCCCGGGCGATGGCGCCGATCTCATCGATGGGCATGACGCACCCCGTCTCGTTGTTGGCGTACATTACGGAGACGAGGATCGTGTCTTTCGTGATCGCCCTTCGCACGGAGTCGGGCTCCACGATCCCCTGGCGATTCACCGGGGCGTAAGTCACCCGGAACCCCTGCCCCTCCAAGAACCTGCAGGTGTTCATGACGGCAGGGTGCTCGACCGTGGAGGTGACGATGTGCTTTCCCGCGTTCCCCTTCCGGAAGGCGATCCCCTTGATCGCCAGGTTGTCGCTCTCGGTCCCGGAGCTCGCGAACACGATCTCCAGCGGCTGGCAGCCGAAGAAGGCCGCGATCTCCTGCCGGGCGTCCTCGACGGATTTGCGGACGTCCCGGCCGGCCCAGTGGATGCTCGACGGGTTCCCGAAAAGCTCCGACATGAACGGCGCCACCGCCTCCCTCACTTCCGGGTGGACCGGCGTCGTCGCGTTGTGGTCCAGGTAGACCTTTCTCACGTCCCGACCTCCCTCCGGGCCTCGTAGACCTTGCCCTCGAAGAGGTCCTCGATCGAGATGGAGTCCAGGAACTCCTCCATCCGCGATTCCAGGGCGTCCCACATCCCCTGCGTCTTGCACTTCTCGATCATCCCGCACTTGCGCCCCGAACGCCGGCACCCGATCGTCCGCTCGACCCCTTCCGCCGTGCGGATGATCTCGCCTATCGTGATCTGCGAGGGGTGCCTCGCCAGCACGAACCCCCCTCCGGGGCCCCGGATGCTTTTGACCAGGTTGCGTTTGCGCAGGCGGACGAACAGCTGCTGGAGGTAGGCCTCCGGGATTTCCTCCTGGCTCGCGATCCCTTTCAGGGAAACCGGGTTCCCCCGGGAGGACGCCGCAAGGCTCACCAGCGCCATCACGGCATACCGGCCGCGTGTCGTGATCTTCATCGGGCCGACTCCGTCTTGGGCGGATCTTCCGGCTTCGAAAGGCGCTTCTCGAACTCCTCCAGGCGCCGCTCGAGCGACATCACCTGTTCGGTGAGGCACTGGATCGCCTTCCCTTCCGGGTCCGGCGTCCCGGCGATACCCGTCGGGTCGTTGTACACGTTCCCCTCCCGGAAGACCACCCTGCCGGGGATCCCCACGACGGTCGAGTTCGGCGGGACCTCCCGGTTCACCACCGACCCGGAGCCGATCTTCGAATTCTCCCCGACCTGGATCGCCCCCAGGATGGCGGCGTTCGCTCCGATGATCACGTTCTCCCCGATCGTGGGATGCCGCTTCCCCTTCTTCCAGCTGGTCCCCCCCAGCGTGACCCCGTGGTACATCGTCACGTTCTTCCCGATCTCGGCGGTCTCTCCGATGACCACCCCCATCCCGTGGTCGATGAAGAACCCCTCCCCGATCGTGGCGCCGGGGTGGATCTCGATCCCCGTCAGGGAGCGGGAGATGTGGGAAAGAAACCGCGCGAGGAACCGGAATTCGTGGGTCCAGAGCCAGTGGGCAACGTGGTGAAAGCGCATCGCATGGAACCCGGGATAGCAGAACAGGATCTCCACCACGCTGCGCGCGGCGGGGTCCCGCTCGAAGATCACCTTGATATCCTTGCGGATCCGATCGAACATCTCCCCCCCCTGCCTTGCATAATAAAAGACTATTTGTGTCAATTATTAGGGAATCCGGCCAGAAAGGGAAGAATTTTTTTCAGCCTTTTTTCCTTGATCCCGGGGACCTCGAGCAGGTCCTCCGGATGGCGGATCCCCCCCCGCCTCGCCCGCCTGTCGATCACCGCCCTCGCCACCGCGTCGGAGATCCCCGGAAGGCCGTTGATCTCCTCGAACGAGGCCCGGTTGACGTCCACCCTTTTCCCGAGGAGGTATTTCTGGCGGGAGGTCAGCGGGCCGGATTTCCTGAAAACGGCGCAGTCGATCGCGGGTTCAAGCCCCGCGGGAGAAACATCCATTCCGCCGGAAACCAGCAAATGCCGCCCCGTGGCGGCGACATTCCAGACAAGAACGATCAGGGAAACGAGGAGACAAGCGCGTTTTTTCGAAGGGGCGAACGGATTGGAAGCGGGCTCGACGGGTTCCGCGGATTCCGCGGGTTCGACGTTCTTGTCGTTATCCCCCCCCTTTCTGCAATCCACGCCGGGACCTCCAGAGCTTGTACCGGATGCCGTCCACCAGGGCCTGCCAAGACGCCTCGATGATGTTATGGGAGACGCCCACGGTGCCCCAGGTTTCGTCCTTGTCGCCGGACTGTATCAAGACGCGTACCGCGGAGCCCGTCCCCCCCGCGCTGATGACCCGGACCTTGTAGTCGAGGAGCTTCACCTCGGCCAGCTCGGGGTAGAACTTCTCGAGCGCTTTCCGGAGCGCGTTGTCCATCGCGTTGACGGGACCGTTACCCATCGCCGCGGTGTGCTCCAGCCTGCCGTCCACTTCGACCAGGATGGTTGCCTCGGCGATCGGGTGCTGCTTCTCCGACCGTTTTTCGTCGATCACCCGGAAACCTTTCAGCTCGAAGAACGGCTGGTCCTCCCCCATCGACCTGCGAACCAGGAGCTCGAAGGAAGCCTCGGCTCCCTCGAACTGGTACCCCTTGTGCTCGAGTTCCTTGATCTCGTCGAGGATCTTCTCGGCCGCCGGGTCGCCGGCCTTGAATTTGAGGCCTTTTTCCTGGATCTTCGCCAGGATGTTGCTCCGCCCCGAGAGGTCGGAGATGAGCACGCGCCGGTGGTTTCCGACGATCTCCGGATTGATGTGCTCGTAGGTCCCCGGGTTGCGGCGGATGGCCGACACGTGCATTCCGCCCTTATGGGCGAACGCGGCGTTCCCCACGAAGGGCTGGTGGAGCCTTTTTCCCACGTTGGCGATCTCCGCCACGTACCCCGAGAGCTCCGTCAGTTTCCTGAGCTGCCCCTCGGGGAGAACCTCCCGCCCCATCTTGAGCTGGAGGCAGGGTATGATCGAGCAGAGGTTGGCGTTCCCGCACCGCTCGCCGTAGCCGTTGATCGTCCCCTGGACCTGGGTGACGCCGTTTTCCACCGCCGCCAGGGTGGACGCGACGGCCATCTCGGAGTCGTTGTGGGTATGGATTCCGAGCGGGAGAGCGGTCGTTTTCCGTACCGTGCGGACGATCCGGCCGACCTCCGAGGGAAGCGACCCCCCGTTGGTATCGCACAGGATAAGACAGTCCGCCCCTCCGTCGGCCGCCGCGGAGAGGGCCTTCAACGCATACTTGGGGTTTCGCTGGTAGCCGTCGAAGAAGTGTTCCGCGTCGAAAAACACCTGCCCGGCGTTCTTTTTCAGGAACTCGATCGTCTCGCGGATCGCCTTCAGGTTCTCGTCGAGGGTGGTGCGAAGCGCCTCGGTGACGTGGAAGTCCCAGGCCTTGCCCACGACGGTGATGACCGGGGTCTCGGCGGAGAGGAGCGCCTTCATGTTGGCGTCCTCCTCGACCTTTTTCCCCACCCGCCGGGTCATCCCGAACGCGCACACCTTCGCGTTCTTCAGGCGGAGCCTCTTCGCGTACTCGAAATACTCCTTGTCCTTGGGGTTGGAGCCGGGGTATCCCCCCTCGATGAAGTGGATCCCGAACTCGTCCAGCTTCTCCGTGATGGCGATCTTGTCCATCACGGACAGTGAGATCTCCTCGGCCTGGGTGCCGTCCCGAAGGGTCGTGTCGTACAAAGATATCTTTTTCATCTTCTCTCCGCCTGACCTGGTCGGATCCGGTTTTCGACGTGCCTTACGCGGCCTTACCAAGGCCGAACGCGTTGTGGAGCACCCGCACCGCAAGCTCGGTGTACTTCTCCTCGATGAGGCAGGAGATCTTGATCTCCGAGGTGGTGATCCCCAAGATGTTGATCCCTTCGGCGGCGAGCGTCTCGAAGACCTTGGTGGCGACCCCCGCGTGGGACCGCATCGCCATCCCGACGATGGACACCTTCGCGATCTTGTCGTCGCCCACGACCTTCTCCGCCCCGATCTCCTTCGCGGTCTTCTCGGTGATGAGCGTCGCCTTCTTGTAGTCGCTGCGCCCGATCGTGAAGGTCAGGTCCGTGTAGCCGGTGACCGAAACGTTCTGGACGATCACGTCCACGGAGATGTTGGCGTCCGACAACGGCTTGAAGATCCTGGCCGCGATCCCCGGCTTGTCGGGGACTTTCACGATGGTGATCTTCGCCTCGTTCTTGCTGTACGCCACGCCGGACACGACTGCCGTTTCCATGATCTCCTCCTCCCTGGTTACTATCGTTCCCGGATTATCGTTGAACGAGGAGCGGACGTGGATCCGCACCCCGTACTTCATCCCGAACTCCACCGACCGGATCTGGAGCACCTTGGCCCCGAGGCTCGCCAGCTCGAGCATCTCCTCGAAGGAGATCTTGTCCAGTTTCCTCGCGTCGGAGCAGATGTTGGGGTCGGTCGTGTAGACCCCGTCGACGTCCGTGTAGATCTCGCAGACGTCGGCATTGAGGGCGGCGGCCACCGCGACGGCGCTCGTGTCCGATCCCCCGCGCCCCAGCGTCGTGATCGCCCCGGTGTCGTCGATCCCCTGGAATCCGGCGACGACCGCGATCATCCCATCCTTCAGCGCCGCGCGGATGGTCTCCCCGTCGATCTTCAGGATCCGCGCCTTGACGTAGGCCGAATCGGTGAGGACCGGGATCTGGAACCCGCAGAACGACCTCGCCTTGTACCCCATCTCGGTGAGCGCTATGGCCAGCAGGCCGATCGTTACCTGTTCGCCGGTGGAGGCGACGACATCGAGCTCCCGCTCGTTCGGCAATTCGGAGATCTGGTGCGCAAGGCCGAGGAGACGGTTCGTCTCGCCCGACATCGCCGAGACGACGACCACGACGTCGTTCCCCTGGTCCCTGGTGCGCGCCACCCGCTTCGCCACGTTCTTGATCTTCTCGATGGTGCCTACCGAGGTGCCGCCGTACTTCTGGACAATGAGCGCCATACCCCTGGTCACCCTCCTGGAAGGTAGCGTTTGCAGCGTGTGAGAAAATCCCGCATCCGCGGGGTGTCTTCCGCGGTGATATCCAGACGCCGGCCGTCCTCATCCAAGAAAAGAAATCTAATCTTTATACTATGTTTTGGCAATAATGAAACAATTTTTTCCGACCATTCCACGAGGCAGACCCCCTCCCCGTTCAGGAGCTCCTCCAGCCCGATGCAGGCGGCCTCCCACTCCGAGGAAAGGCGGTAGACGTCCACGTGGTACAGGGGGACGGTTCCTTCGTGCTCCGTGACGATGGTGAAGCTGGGGGAGACGATCCGGTCCGGCGAAACCCCGAGCGATTCCCCCACCCCTTTGCAGAAGACCGTCTTCCCCGCGCCCAGGTCGCCCGTGAGCGCGACGACGTCGCCTTTTACCAGCACTGCGCCCAGGGCCCGCGCGATATCGAGGGTGTCCCCTTCGCCGGAAGAAATGAGTTCAAAGTTCATCGAACCTCCGGGGGCGACATCGTGGACATCGGGGACATTCCTGAATTTGCGTCCCCGCCCATCATTTGGGAGTGTCCCCGCCCATCGGCTCCTCCCCCATCGTGTGCTGGAGCGCCTCGCGGATGTTCTCGATCACATCGGTCGCGGATACCGCCGACATCGGGTGACGGCGCACGAGCAGGTCCGCCGACATCCCGTGGAGGAAGACCCCCGCGCAGGCCGCGTCGGTCGGCGACAACCCCTGGGAGGCGAGCGCGGCGACCATCCCGGTCAACGCGTCCCCCATCCCCCCGGAGGCCATGTAGGGGTTCCCGGTCGTGTTGATGAAGACGTCCCCTTTCGGGGTCGTGATGATCGTCCTGGCCCCTTTCAGGATCACGGTGACGTTCTGCTCCTCCGCCAGGTGCTGCGCGGACCCGATCCGCGAGGCCTCGATCGCCTCGATCGACTCCCGCGTGAGGCGGGACATCTCCCCCGGGTGCGGCGTGAGGGTGCAGGGGGCGACCGCCGTGCGGAGGACCTCCACCTGCCCGTCGAGCGCGTTCAGCCCGTCGGCGTCCACGATGAAGGGCACCCGGATCCGGGGGATCAGGTCCCGGAGGAACGGGCCGGAGTCCGCATAGGAGCCCAGCCCCGGTCCGATAACCACCACGTCCGCCTTCGAGATCCTCTCGGCCAGTTCCGGGACCATTTCCTTCGTGAAGTACCCGCCGCCGCCGTCCTCGATCCCTATCGACATCACCTCCATGAGCTTCGCCTCGACGACCGGACGGAGAGAGGACGGGACGACCACCGTGATCAGGCCCGCCCCCATCCGGACCGCGGCGTGGCCCGCCAGGCAGGGCGCGCCGGTCATCCCCGGCGACCCCCCGATGATGAACACCCTGCCCGCGTCCCCCTTGTGGAAGTCCGGCGGGCGGATCGAGAGCATGCTCTTCACGGTCCTCTCGTCAAGCGCCTCGATCTTGATCTCGGCGTCGAAGACGGCCTTGGACGGGATCCCGATGTCGTAGATCTCGGTCTCCCCGCAGTGGATGGAGCCCGGCAGCAGCACCTGCCCCAGCTTGAGGAGCCCTAACGACCCGGTGTAGTCCGCCCGGATCGCCTCGCCCAGGATCCGGCCCGTCGTGGCGTCGATCCCGCTGGGGATATCGACGGCATAGACGGGCGCCAGCGACAGGTTGACCACCTCGACCACCTCCCGGATGATCCCCGTGAGGGGGGAAGAAAGCCCGGTCCCAAAAATCGCGTCCACGCACAGGTGGACTTCCTCCAGGAACGATCGAAGGTCCTCCACCCCGTCCCGGTCCCGGATCACCCTCACCTCGACGTCCATTTTCTTCAGGATCCCGTTCTGGATCTTGGCGTCGGTGGAAAGGCTGTCCTCCTCTGCCAGGAGAAAAACCTCCACGTACACCCCCCGGTTGTGGAGGTTCCGCGCGATCACCATCCCGTCCCCGCCGTTGTTCCCGCGTCCGCAGACGACCGCGACCGAGGCCTCCTCCGGCGCCCCCACCTTCTCATCGAGGAACCGCAGGATCCTCTCCGCGCAGGACCGGCCCGCGTTTTCCATCAGCAGCAGGGAAGGGATGCCGTATTGTTCCGTGGACACCCGGTCCAGCTCGGCCATCTGGCGCGCCGAAGCGATCTTCATTCTTTCCCTCCCGCCCTTTCGATGATCACGAACGCGATCGCTTTCCCGCCGTCGTGGGTAATGGTTACAAGAATCCCGGATCCTTTTAGCATTTTCATATAGTTGACTGCTTGACCATAAAGATTTACTTCAGGCCTTCCCATCGGCCCGCGGACGGTTTCGACGTCCTTCCAGAGGATCCCCTGGGACTTGCCCGTCCCGAACGCCTTGAGCACCGCCTCCTTCACCGCGAACCTGCCGGCCAGCCGCTCCGCCATTTTGGCGCTTTTTTGCGCATAGCGGATTTCCACGTCCGTGAACACCCTGTGGATGAAACGGTCCTTGTAGCGGTCGACCAGACCGCTCACCCGCCCGATATCGACGATATCTACCCCGATCCCGACGATCACGCCTCAGTGGGCCCCGTGGATGAGGTCCGCCATTTCCTTCACCGCCGCCCCCAGTCCGAGGAAGACGGCCCGGGCGATGATGCTGTGCCCGATGTTGAACTCCTCGATTTCCGGCAGGGCGAGGATCGGCACGATGTTGCGGACGTCGAGCCCGTGCCCGGCGAAGACTTTCAGCCCGATGTTCGCGCCGTGCGTCGCGGCCGTGCGGATCTTCCCTAACTCCTCCTCAAAAACAGGGACGTTCTTAAAAAGTCCTGCCGGCTTTCCGGCGCCGGAGAGGAACGCCTCGCAATAAGTCCCCGTGTGGATCTCCACGGCGTCCGCGCCGACCTGCTTCGAGGCCCGGAGCTGGGGAAGGTCCGGATCGATGAAGAGGCTCACCAGGATGCCCTCTTCCCGGATCCGGGAAACCGCCGTGTGCAGGGCCTCGCGCTGCCCCATGACGTCCAGGCCCCCCTCGGTCGTCAGTTCCCGGCGCTTCTCCGGGACGAGGGTGACCGAGTACGGCCGAATCCTGGCGGCGATGCCGATCATCTCTTCGGTCGCCGCCATTTCCAGGTTGATCCTGGTCTGGACCACGCGCGCAAGAAGCTCCAGGTCCCGGTCCTGGATGTGACGGCGGTCTTCCCGCAAGTGGACCGTGATCCCGTCCGCGCCGTTGTGCTCCGCGATCCCCGCCGCGAGCACGGGATCGGGCGCCACGCCGCCGCGCGCCTGCCTCAGCGTGGCCACGTGATCGATGTTGAC
>CAYILU010000020.1:0-14584 GCA_964364235.1 uncultured bacterium
AGAGTTTCACCGACCAGGGCCGGTTGTTCCAGGATACGGCCTCCGCCCGCGCGCCGCCGACGTTGCCCACGTTGCTCCCCCCGTAGATGGCGGAGTCGCTGTTCAGCACCTCCCGGTAGAAGCCCGGGCCGGGGACGCCCACCCGGTAGTCCTCCCGGACGACGGGGGTGAAGTTGAACACGCACACGAGAGCGTCCCCCGGTTCCTTCCCCCTTCGCAGGAAGGAGACGATGCTGTTGTCGACGTCGCGGAAGTCGACCCACTCGAACCCTTCCGGCCGGAAGTCGACCTCGTGAAGGGCGCCGGTGGAGGCGTAGAGCCGGTTGAGGTCCCGGACCAGCGCCTGAAGGCCCCGGTGGGAATCCCACTGGAGCTGGTGCCACGAAAGCGACACGTCGTGGTTCCACTCCTCCCACTGGCCGAACTCGCACCCCATGAACAGCAGCTTCTTCCCCGGGTGCGCGTACATGTAGGCGTACAGGAGCCGCAGGTTCGCGAATTTCTGCCACAGGTCGCCCGGCATCTTGTCCAGCATGGAGCGTTTCCCGTGGACGACCTCGTCGTGCGAGAAGGGGAGGACGAAGTTTTCGTGGAAAGCGTAGAGGAGGGAAAAGGTCAGCGTTCCGGAGTGGAACTTCCGGTGGATCGGCTCCTTCCTGATGTAGTCCAGCATGTCGTGCATCCACCCCATGTTCCACTTCAAGGAAAAGCCGAGGCCGCCGAGGTAGACGGGGCGCGAGACCGCGGGCCAGGCGGTCGACTCCTCGGCGATCGTCACCGCCCCGGGGTGCCTCTCGTGGACGAGCTCGTTCATCCGCTTGAGGAAATCGATCGCCTCGAGGTTTTCGCGTCCGCCGAATTCGTTGGGGATCCACTCGCCGGCTTTCCGGGAATAGTCGAGGTAGAGCATGGAGGCCACCGCGTCGACCCGAAGCCCGTCGATGTGGTACTTGTCCAGCCAGAACAGCGCGTTGCACAGCAGGAAGTTCCGGACCTCCCGGCGCCCGTAGTTGAAGATCAGGGTCCCCCAGTCGTTGTGTTCCCCCTTCCGGGGGTCCGCGTGCTCGTACAGGTGCGTGCCGTCGAACCAGGCGAGGCCGTAGGCATCCTTGGGGAAGTGGGCGGGGACCCAGTCGAGGATCACGCCGAGCCCCGCCTGGTGGCACCGGTCCACGAACGCCATGAAGTCCGCGGGGAGGCCGAACCGCGCCGTCGGCGCGAAGTAGCCGAGCGTCTGGTACCCCCACGAACCGTCGAAGGGGTGCTCCGACACGGGCAGCAGCTCGAGGTGGGTGTACCCCATCTCGCGGGCGTAGGGGATGAGCTCGTCCGCGAGCTCGAGGTAGGTCAGGTACCGGTTTCCCTCGTCGGGCTTCCGCCTCCACGACCCCAGGTGGACTTCGTACACGGCCATCGGGCCTTCCAGGAGATTCCGGGCGGCGCGGGAGGCGAGCCAGTCGGCGTCGCCCCACTCGTACCCTTCGAGGCTGCAGACGATCGAGCCCGTGCACGGCGGCTGCTCGGAGCGGAACGCGTAAGGGTCGCTCTTAACGAACAGGTCGCCGGTCCCGCGGGTGCGGATCTCGTACTTGTAGATCTCCCCTTCCGCGAGGCCGGGGATGAAGATCTCCCAGATGCCGCACTCCCCGCGGTTGCGCATCGGGTGCGCGCGGCCGTCCCAGCGGTTAAAGTCCCCGACAACGGAGACGCGCTCCGCGTTGGGGGCCCAGACGGCGAAGGTGACGCCTTGCACCCCGCCGATCCGGGCGACGTGGCTCCCGAACTTTTCGTGCTGGTCGAGGTGGGTTCCCTCGCCCAGGAGGTGGATGTCGAAGTCGGTGAGGATGCAGCCGAAGGCGTACGGGTCGTCCTCCCGCCGCCGGGTCCCCTTTTCATCGATGGACTCGATCCGGTAGGGGAAAAGATCCGGCGTGCGGGGGAAGACCGCCTCGAACAACCCGTCGGGATGGAGGCGTTCCATCTCCGTGCGCCGCTCCTTGCCATTCACGAGGGTCAGGACGAACGCCCAGGCGGCGTCCGGGAGGAGTGCCCTTATGGCGACGGCTTTTTCCCGACCGAGGTCGACGACGTGGGGTCCCAGGACCGAAAAGGAGTCCCAGTGCCGTGCGCCGACGAGCAGTTCGATGTCTTCCTTGCGGACCGTTCCGGGCATACCGTGACTATTCTATAGGAAAAGAGCCTGGGAAGGGGCCCGGGCGGCCTACGGCCGCACCTTGAAGAACGTTTCGTCGATGTCCTTGCCGCCGCCGCTCTCGACCGAGGCGACGACCCGGTAGTTGCCCGATGCCGCGTTGGCGGGCAGGGTGACGGGGACGGTGCTCTTCCACGTTCCCCCCTCGCGGGTGATATCGATCGAGGTCTTACCCACCGAGGTGCCGTTCACCAGGATCTCCCGCGTTTCCCTGACCAGGACCTGCCGGTCGGCCGAGGGGGTGAGGACGGCGTAGGTCAGGTTGATGTTGACCGTCTCCCCGGGCGCGAGAACGGCCGGGTTGGAACGGACGGACTCGATCTTCAGCCGGGTCCCCTGCGACGGCGAGTAGCCGTGCTCCCTGCTCGCCTGGGACAGGTCCTTCTCCCGCTGGTCGAAGTAGCGGCCGATGGCCCCTCCCGTCAGGGCCCCGAGGAGACCGCCGATGACCGCCCCGCGCTTTCCCCCGATGAGGCCGCCCACGACGGCGCCCCCGACGACGCCGGTCCCCGCCCCGATCGCTGTTTTCGGGTTTTCCCGAACGGTCTGGCCCGTCTGGGCGCACCCGGTGAGAAGCGTGGAAAGGAAAACGGCGGCGACCGCCGCGCAAAGGATTTTTCTCATGGGGAACCTCCCGGGAACTTCGACGTTCAACGTGGATTATATATTCATCTTTTCCCCGCCTCCATCGCGAAAAAGCGGGGGGAGGGGCTGTCCCGCCGGGCGGCGTGCACCGGGATGTCCGCGAATCCGTAGCGGGCGAGAATCGAGCGGACCGTCCCCGTGGCCAGCGCGGGGGTGTTGTGGTCGGCGCTCAGGTGGCACAGGACCACCGCCCGGGGCAACTTCCGGCTCTCCTGCATCACCCGCACGAGGAACTTCCCGGCCTGCTCGTTGGAGAGGTGGCCCGTGTCGGAGTCGACCCTCGCGCGGTCGATGTGGTTGCGGGGACTTTTCGTGAGCATCGCCGCGTCGTAGTTCGACTCGATCAGGATGAGGTCGCTGTCGACGAACCGCTCGTAGAGGCCGTTCCCACCCGTCCCCAGGTCGGTCGCGATGGCGACGCGGGCCTCGCGCTCCCCCGCGCGGGCGAAGAGGAGGAACCCGGAGGTGACCCCTTCGGCGTCGTGCGGGACGGGGAACGGAAGGACCTCGATGCTCCCCACGGAAAACGGCTCGCTGCCGAAGGAACGCATCGGCCCGGATATGGCGGAGCGGGGGAGGACCCTGCGGGAGAACGCGCGCACGTTCTTCTCGTGGAGGAGGATGGGCACTTCGTGGCGGGCGCAGCAGACGACCGCGGAGGGGTGGATGTGGTCTCCGTGGAGGTGGGAGATCAGCACCGCGTCGATGTCGTCCCATGTGGCCCCCGCCTCGGAGAGGGCGAGGACAAGCCCGCGCTGCGAGGGGAGGCCGGCGTCCACGAGAAGCATCGTGCCGGCGTGCTCCACCAGCGTGAGGTTCCCCGAGCTTCCGCTGCGCAGCGGTCTCACGGAGAAGCTACTCAACGGAAAGCAGCTCCAGGCCGGATTTCGCATCAGGCTTCCGCGAGGCCGACACGCCCGCGATCTGGAGGACCAGGGCTTCCACGACGAGAAAAACCTCCCCGTCCTTCCGGATGCATCCGGTCAGGACCTCTTTCCCCCTCCCCAGCGAGGAGTGCAGGTGGATGGACGGAGCGCCGTCCATCTCGGCCACGCTTCCCATCCCGACGATCTCGTGCGGCAGAGGGAACTCCGTCCATACGGGGTCCGGGGGGAGGCAGGCTTCCCTGGGGCCGGTGACCATTCTTCCCGCCGTGACCGCTCCGAAGAGGAAGAACCACCCCGTGAGAATCGTTTCCTTCCTGCAGAGATCGACAAGCGCGGGGACGATCGGCTCCCCGTGGTCGAACCGCGCCAGCAGGACCTTGCCGATCGTGCCCGCCTTGTAGTGCATCGGTCCGTCCACCTCTCCCGGGGAATCGTGATGCGCGTATTATATCAAGTTCCGCCGGGACCTTCCGAAACATCGCCGATGGGATATAATTTCCCCCCATGGATCCATCGATATTTCGGGGTTTGCGGGCGTGAGCCGTCGGACACTCGTCCTCCTCTTCCTGGCCTTTGCCCTCTTCTACTTCTCGGCGCTCGGGACGATGCCGCTCCTGGAGCCCGACGAGGGGAGGTACGCCGAGATCCCCCGCGAGATGCTGGCCACGGGCGACTTCGTGACCCCGCATCTGAACGGCGTTGTTTACCTGGAGAAGCCGCCCCTCTTCTACTGGGGGAACGCGCTTTCCCTGCGGCTCTTCGGCGAGAGCGAGTTCGCCGCCCGGTTCTTCACCGCCGCCGTCTCCGTCGCCGGCATCCTGTTGACGTTCTGGATGGGGGCGGAGCTAGGCGGGTGGCGCACGGGCCTCTTCTCCTCCATCGTGCTGTCGACCTCCTTGTACTATTACGTCATCGGGCGGCTCAACACGCTCGACATGACCCTCGCGCTGGCGCTCCTCCTCGCGGTCTTCCCCGCCTACCTGTACCTGTCGGGGAGGCGGAAGAGCCGCTGGTATCTTCACCTCTCCTACGCCGCCGCGGCCTTCGCCTTTCTCGACAAGGGTCTCGTGGGGGCGGTCTTCCCGGCGGCCATCCTTCTCTGCTGGCTGGTTTTCTCGCGGCGGCACCGGGATGTCCTCCGGGCCGTCTCGCTCCCCGGCCTCCTGCTGTTCCTCGCGATCGCCCTGCCGTGGGTCATCCTCGTCCAGCGGGAGAACCCCGATTTCCTGTGGTTCTTCTTCGTGCACGAGCAGTTCCTCCGGTACACGACGAAGATCCACCACCGGGTCGAGCCGTTCTGGTTCTTCCTCCCGATCGTCATCGGCGGATTCGTGCCGTGGATCGCTTTCCTGCGACGGGTCGTCCTCGCGGTGCGCGGTGCGTCGGCGAAGTTCCTTCCCCGGGAGGAGCTCACCTTCCTCCTCTCCTGGATCCTGTTCATCTTCCTCTTCTTCTCCTTCTCCGGATCGAAGCTGCCGACCTACGTCACGCCCATCTTTCCGCCGCTGGCGGTCCTGTTCGGCAGGGGGCTGGACCTGTGGGCGGAGCGGGAGGACGGCGCGGTGCGCTGCCGGTCCCCGCTGGCGCTGTCGGCGCTCATCGCGGCGGCGATCCTCTGGCTTCCCTTGATTTCCCGTCACCCCGTGGACGTGTCCGTGTGGACGCGTGCCGTGGCGTTCCCCGTTCTCCTCATCCTCCTGTGGGGGGCGGTCCCCCTGTTTCTCCGGCGCCTCGGGGCCGAGCGGGTGGTCCTGTTCTCCTTCCTGATCCTGGCGCTCTTCCTCACCTCCCTCAACCGCCCCGCGGGGGCGTACATCGGAAGCTACAAATCGGCGAAGGGAATGGCGGACGTGATTTCCGCCTCCCTGCGGCCGGGGGACGTGGTCGCCCAGTACGGGGTCTACCGGCAGGGAGTGCCGTTCTACACGAAACGCCGCTGCGTCCTCGTCGAGGAGGTGGGGGAGTTGGAATTCGGCGCGGACCGCGCGAAGGACCGGGCGGACTACTTCCTGGGCTCCGCCGACTTCCAGCGTCTCTGGGGATCCGGTGCGCGGGTCTTCTGCGTGTTCAAGCGGGACGCGATGCCGCTCATCCTGGAGAAGTTCCCTGCCCACCGGTTGCTCTACCGGTCCGATGCGGGTATCCTCGTTGTGAACCGCCCCTGACGGGGCGTAAAGAAGCGCGAGGCCGCCCTGCTGGAAATACGGAAAGATTTTCTCCCCCTTTCCCGTCCCGGGCTTGACGAAGAGGAGGTCGACGCCGTCGCCGCGTCGCTCCGTTCGGGGTGGATCACCAGCGGGCCGAAGGTGGCCGAGCTCGAGGAACGGTTCGCCGCCCTGACCGGCGCTCCGCACGCCGTGGCGGTTTCCTCCGCCACCGCGGGCCTTCACATCGTGCTGGCGGCGCTCGGGGTGGGCGAGGGGGACGAGGTCGTGACCCCCTCTATGACGTTTGCCTCCACGGTCAACCAGATCGTCCTCCGCGGCGCGCGGCCGGTCTTCGCCGACAGCGACTACGGGACGCTCCAGGTCCTGCCCGCCGAGGTCGAGCGGGGGATCACGCGCCGCACCCGGGCGGTCATCCCCGTGCACTTCGCGGGAGCCCCCGCCGACCTCGACCCCATCCGCGCGGCCGCCGACCGGGCGGGAATCCCCGTCATCGAGGACGCCGCCCACGCCGTCGGGACGTCCTACCGGGGGAAACCCGCCGGCGGGCACGGGAACACCGCGATCTACTCGTTCCACCCGATCAAGAACATCACCACCGGCGAAGGCGGGATGGTCACCTGCCACGACGGGGAATTCGCGAAAAAGCTCCGCCTGCTCCGGTTCCACGGGATCGAGCGCGACGCCTGGAAACGGTACGGGAAAGGCGGCACGCCGCACTACGACATCCGGGAGCCCGGCTACAAATACAACCTCACCGACCTGCAGGCGGCCATCGGCGTGGTCCAGATGGGGAAGGTGAAGCGGATGAACGAACGGCGGGCGGCCCTCGCCGCCCGTTACCGCGAAGGGCTTCAAGGCATCGCCGGCCTCGACCTGCCGGAATCGCCACCCTGGCCGCACGAGCATTCCTGGCACCTGTTCATCGTGAAGGTGACCTCGATGGACCGCGACGCGTTCATCGGGCGGCTCGCGGAGTACAACATCGGAGTCGGCCTCCACTTCCCCCCGTGCCATCTGCTGTCCTACGTGCGGGAACGGTTCGGCACGAAGGAGGGCGACCTGCCCGGCTGCGAGCGGGCGGGGAGGCGGATCCTGTCGCTGCCCCTCTTCCCCGGCATGGCCGACGGGGACGTCGACTACGTCTGCGCGGCGTTCCGCGAGATCCTTCCGGAGGTCTCGTCGTGATCTCGGTCGTCATCCCGGTCTACAACGAGGAGAAGAACCTCCCCCTTCTCATGGACCGGCTCGAGTCGTCGCTTCGCCCGATGGGGCGCCCCTTCGAGATCATCTTCGTCGATGACGGGAGCCGGGACCGCTCGCTCGAGATCCTCCGGTCCTTCGTCGGGCGGGACGGCGTCCGGGTCGTGGAGCTGACACGGAACTACGGCCAGCACTCGGCGATCATGTCGGGGTTCTCGATCGTGCGGGGGTCGATCGTCGTGACGCTCGACGCCGACCTGCAGAACCCCCCCGAGGAGATCCCGGGCATGATCCGCGCCATGGAGGAAGGGAACTACGAGGTCGTGGGGACGGTCCGGACGATGCGGCGCGACTCCCTCTTCCGGACGATCCCGTCGCGCGTCGTCAACGCGATGACCCGGAAGATCACCGGCGTCCACATGACCGACTGGGGGTGCATGCTCCGCGCCTACCGGCGTGAAGTGGTCGACCGGATGGTCGAGAGCCAGGAGTACTCCACCTTCATCCCCGCCCTGGCGACCCTCTATGCGAAGCGGATGACGGAAATTCCCGTCGCCCACGCGGAGCGGCACGGCGGGGCCTCCAACTACAATCTCGCGAGGCTGCTCAGCCTCCAGTTCGACCTGCTCACCTCCTTTTCCGAGTTCCCGCTCAAGGTCCTTTTGTACCTCGGGACGGTGCTTGCGCTCGGCGGCGTGGCGCTCGGCCTCCTGCTGGGCGCGATGCGCCTGTGGTACGGCGCGGCGTGGGCGGAGTACGGCGTTTTCACCCTGTTCGCCATCCTGTTCTTCTTCGTGGGCGGCCTCTTCCTCGCCCTCGGGATCATGGGGCAGTACGTCGGCCGCATCTACCACGAGGTCCGGAAACGGCCGCGGTTCACCATCCGCAAGGTGCACGGGGAGTGACGCGCGTGCGCGCGGTCGTCTTCGCCTACCACAACATGGGGATCGTCGGCCTCCGGGCGCTGCTCTCGCACGGGTTCGAGGTCCCGATGGTCTTCTCCCACGCGGACGACCCGAAGGAGAACCGCTGGTTCGACTCCGTCGCGGAATTCTGCGGGGAAAGGGGGATCCCGGTCCACCTCCCGGGAAAGGTGAACGAGCCCCCCTGGCCGGCGACGATCCGGGCCGCCGCGCCCGACCTCCTCTTCTCCTTCTACTACCGGTCGATGCTGGGGAAGGAGATCCTGTCCTCCCCTCGTCTGTGCGCGATGAACCTTCACGGGTCGCTCCTCCCGAAGTACCGGGGGAGGGCCCCGGTCAACTGGGTCCTGGTCAAGGGGGAGACGGAGACCGGCGTCACCCTCCACCTGATGACGGAGAAGCCCGACGCCGGCGACATCGTCGCGCAGGAGGCGGTGCCGATCGCCTTCGAGGACACCGCCCTGACGCTGTTCGGGAAGATGGAGAAGGCGGCCGGGACCCTCCTTTCCGGGATTCTCCCCAAGATCGCCGCGGGGGGGATCCCGCGGCGCCGGAACGAGGTGGAGAAGGGGAGCTACTTCGGGGGCCGGAAGCCCGAGGACGGGCGGATCGACTGGACGCGGCCCGCCGTCGAGATCTACAACCTGGTCCGGGCGGTCACGCGGCCCTATCCCGGCGCTTTCTCGGAGCTTGGCGGGGAGAAAATCCTTGTCTGGTGGGCGCTGCCGGTTTCCGCAGAGGGGTTCCCCGATGGCCCGGCGCCGGGGAAGATGACGGTCGCGGGGGGGCCGTCGTTCCGGATGGCGGGGGGCTGCCCCGCGAGCGTGCACGCGCAGCGGCGCGTCCTCGTGGGGACCGGCAAAGGCTTCCTCCAGTTGGAAGATGTGGAGTGGAACGGAAAAATGGCGAAAGGGGAAGCGGTCGTCTCTCTCCTCAAGAAGGAAATCACAAGGGGGTTCGGATGAAAGTCCTGATACTGGGCGTCAACGGGTTCATCGGGCATCACCTGACTGCGAGGATCCTGGCGGACACCGGCTGGAAAGTGTTCGGGATGGACCTCTCCGCGGAGAGGCTCGGGGAGATGGTCCGGCACCCGAGGTTCGAGTTCGTCGAGGGGGACATTTCCATCAACAAGGAGTGGATCGAGTACCACATCAAGAAGGCCGACGTGGTGCTCCCCCTGGTCGCGATCGCGACCCCGAAGGTCTACGTGGAGCGGCCGCTCTCCGTCTTCGAGCTGGACTTCGAGGAGAACCTGCGGATCGTCCGCCAGGCCCACCGGTACGGCAAGCGGGTCGTCTTCCCCTCCACCTCCGAGGTGTACGGGATGTGCGGGGACGCGGAGTTCGACGAGGAGAAGTCGCCGCTGGTGTTAGGCCCCATCGCGAAGGAACGGTGGATCTACTCCTGCAGCAAGCAGCTCCTGGACCGCGTTATCTGGGCGTACGGCCGGCAGGGCCTGTCGTTCACGCTTTTCCGCCCCTTCAACTGGATCGGTCCCAGGCTCGACTCGATCGAGACGGCGAAGGAGGGGAGCTCGCGCGTCGTGACCCAGTTCATCGCGGACCTCTTCCTCGGCGAGCCGATCCAGCTGGTGGACGGCGGCCGGCAGCGCCGCTGCTTCACCTACGTGGACGACGGGATCGCCGGGCTGATGAAGATTCTCGAGGACCGCGACGGCTGCGCGAAGGGAAAGATCTTCAACATCGGCAACCCGATAAACGACTGCTCGATCCGCGACCTGGCCCGCATCCTCCGGGACCTCTATGCCCGCCACCCGGCCGCCAGGGGGAGGAAGATCCCGGAGATCGTCGAGGTGGGGTCGAAGGAATTCTACGGCGAGGGGTACCAGGACATCCAGACGCGCACGCCCTCCATTGCCCGGGCGAAGGAGTGCCTCGGGTGGAGCCCGAAAGTCGGCCTGACGGAGGCGCTGAAGAAGACCCTGGACGCCTTTCTCGAGGAGAACGCGCCCCCGAAACCGCGGCCTGCCGCATCCGCCGCCCCGAAACGCGTGAAGAGGTAGGCGCTGGGCGGGGGACACTCATTCAGCATGGTACTCGAGCCAATGAATGTCCCCCCTGAGCGCATCCTGGGGCTGAAGGTCGACGTCGACACGCGCCGGGGGATGGAGGAGGGGGTCCCCCGCCTCCTGTCCGCCCTGCCGTCGGCCACGGCCCCCGCGACGTTTTTCCTCTCCTTCGGGCCCGACAACTCGGGGAAGGCCGTCTACCAGGTAATCCGCAGCCCCCGGTTCCTTCTCAAGATGATCCGGACGAACGCGCCGGGGCTCTACGGCATGAAGACGGCACTGTACGGGACGGTCCTCAAGGCGCCGATGATCGCGCAGGCGCTGCCCGGGCTCTGCAGGGAGATCGAGGCGCGCGGGCACGAGGTCGAGTTCCACGCGTGGGATCACCGCGCATGGCAGGACACGCTGCCGCGGAAGGGAAGCCGGTGGATCCGCGAATGGCTGGACCAGGGGCTCTCGGCCTACGAAGGATGCATGGGGCATCCTCCCCGGGCGTTCGGCGCCCCGGCCTGGCTCCTCACCGGGGAGGCCGTGGCGGTCCTGGCGGGCTACCCCTGGGAATACCTGAGCTGCACGCGGGCGCCTTCCCCGTTCGTCCTGTCGGGGACGGAAAAGGTGGAGGTCCCTTCCGACCTCCCCTGCCTCGAGGAAGTCGGGGGCCCCAGGGGGGTCGGCACGATCTTGGCGGCTCTCTCGAAGGGGGGGATCCACGTTCTCCCCGTGCACGCGGAGGTCGAGGGGGGAATCTGGCGGGAGGCCCTCGCGGAGATTCTCCGGGGGGCGGCCTCCCTCGGCTATCGCGTCGCGCCGCTCTCGGAGATCGCCGCGATCTTAGGGAGCCGGAGCCTTTCCATGCGGCCTTTCGGGACCGCCCTGCTTCCGGGGAGGGCGTTCCCCTGTGCGGTATGAACGATGCGGAAACGTTTTTTTCTGTCGTCCCGAATGGATAACCGGGGTAAACTGTAAAGATTACTCGGGTGGGGAGGAACTGTTTGAAGCTTCCGGAGCTCAAAATCGGCAAATTCACGGCGCGGATCCCGATCGTGCAGGGAGGGATGTCCGTGCGCGTGTCCACCTCGTCGCTTGCCGCCGCGGTGGCCGAGTGCGGCGGAATCGGCACCATCGGGGGGTCCGGCGTCCCCCTCGATCAGTTGAAGGAGGACATCCGCAAGGCGAAGCGGATGACCAAGGGGATCGTCGCGGTCAACATCATGTTCGCCGTCCGGGAATTCATGGACACGGTTATGGCCTCCATCGAGGCCGGCGTGGACATGATCGTCACCGGCGCGGGGTTCTCGCGCGACATCTTCAAGGTCGGCAGGCAGCACGACGTCCCGATCGTTTCCATCATCTCCTCGCCGGAGTTCGGCAAGCTCGCGGAGAGAAGCGGCGCCGATGCGATCGTCGTGGAGGCCAAGGAGGCGGGGGGCCACCTGGGCACGGACCGGCCCCTGCGCGAGCTGTTCCCCGAGGTCCGCAAGGTGGTGACGAAGGTCCCGCTGATCGCCGCGGGGGGGATCACGGACGGCTACGAGATCGGCGAGATGCTGGGCAAGTACGGGGCCGACGGCGTCCAGATGGCGACCCGGTTCGTGCTGACAAAGGAGTGCGATGTCTCCGACGCCTTCAAGGAAGTTTATCTGAACGCGAGGCAGGAGGACGTCCTCCTGATGGACTCCCCGGTCGGGCTGCCCGGCAGGGCGATCCGGAACCGGTTCCTGGACCGGTTCCACGGAGGGGAAAACGTCTACGACGGTGAGTGCAAGCGGAACTGCCTCAAGAAGTGCGCACACTCGTTCTGTATCATCGATCGCCTGGACATGTCCCGAAACGGGAACGTGGAGGACGGGCTGGTGTTCTCCGGCGAGAACGTTTGGAAGCTCAAGGACATCCCGACGGTCCGGAATCTTGTCGACCGGCTCGTCGCGGAGGCGGAAAGCGCTTACGCGCCGGTCCCCGCCTGATCGGATACGTGGGGGAGGGAGCGTTGGGAGGCCGGGGGAAGAGAAACGCGAGGATCAGGGTCGCAACTGCGCAAAGCCCCCCGGCGACGGCGAAACCCGCCGCGAATCCCGACCACGAGATGACCGCTCCCAGGGTTGCCGCGGAGACCGTGAACCCACCGTAAATGCACGTGTTATACCCTCCCATGGCCAGGCCGCGGATCCGGGTGGGAACCGACTCGGACAGCACCGCCCCGATCGCGGTGAACGTGGCCGCCATGCTCCCCCCCACGGCGACGAAGAGAAGGTAGAGTTGGGCGTGCCCGCGGAACTGTCCCACCGCCATGATGCTGAGGGCAAACGCGAGGTTCCCGCCGATGATGAAGGGGACCCGTTTCCCCAACCGGTCGGAGAAGTGGCCGATGGGGATCCGGAAGAAGGCGTTGGCCGCCGCCTGGCACGTGAAGATCAGGCCGGTGTGGGCGATGGAGATCCCCGACTCGCGGGCGTACAACGGGAAGAATGCGAAGAGGGAGCCCCAGGCGTAGGTGGAGAAGAAGGTGGCGATCCAGCAGGCCAGCACGGAGCGGTTCCTCACGATCTCCCGGAAGTCCGACAGGAGGTTCGCCGATCCGGGTCGGATGACCGGGGGCGGGGCCGGCATGCGAGGCCCCCCGATGAGGATCCCCGCGGCGATCACGACCGCGGACACGAGGAAGGCGACCCGGAACCCCCCCGCGGCGATCGCCCCGCCGAGTCCCGGCCCCGCGGCCATCCCCAGGTAGAGTGCGGAGGTGTACCATCCGTACGCCCTCCCGAGAAAGGGGACGGGGGATACGTCCCCGACGTAGGACATCATCGCGGGGGAGAAGCACGCGAGCCCGACGCCGGAGAAGAGGTAGATCGCGCCCACCTGCAGGGGGGTCGCGGCGAAGAGCAGGAAGACGGATGTCAGCCCGGAAATCGCCATCCCGACGAGGATCAGGCGCCTCCTCCCGAGACGGTCGGACACCAGACCCAGGGGGAGGGACAGGAGGGTGGCGGCGAGCATGAAGCCCGCGTTGATCATCCCCACCTGGAAGGTGGACGCGCCAAGGCCCTGTGCGAACAGCGGGACCAGGGGCAGTCGCATGTAGGCCCCAAGGTAGAGCACGAAAGTCAGGGCGCAGGCGGTGAGGATCGGAACGGGAACCATCGGCCCGTTCGGGGCGGAAGGAGGTTTCGTGTTGTCGGTCGCAGGCGGCGGCGTAGGATTCACCTTGAATCAGGGATGAGGGTCATTTTACACCGGCCGGGGCCTTTCATCGCCGCCAAGGGGTGGCAATGAGTGGTAAAATAAAAAACATGCGATCCTGCCCGGTCGGCCACGACCGCTGCCGTCCCGGCTGATGGACCTCTGGCTCGTCCGGCACGGCGAGGCGATTCCCGCAAGCGTGGACCTTGCATGCCCCTTGAGCGCCGAAGGGGAACGGGCGGTTTCGGCCGTCGCGGTTTCTCTCGCGGGAGAGATGGGCCGTCTCGACCTGGTGGCGGCGAGCCGCAAGCGCCGTGCCCGCCAGACCGCGGAGATCCTGGGCGCGGCGGCGGGATACCCCGTCGACCGCATCGAGGAAACGGAGGCCCTGTCCCCGGACGCCTCCCCCGAGAGGTTCCTCGCCTTCCTGGAGGAGAACAGGGACAAGGAACACATCCTGTGCGTGGGGCATCTCCCCTCGATCGCCCGGATCGCCTCCTTCCTTCTCCCCAAGGGGGACCCGGTCAACCTGGTTTTCGATCCGGCATCCGTCTGCCGCATCCGCCTGTCCTCGCTCTCTTCGGGCGAGGGGGAACTCCTTTTTTCCCGGTGAGGAAAAGAGACGGATGTTCCTCGTGTTTCCTGCTCCTTGGATTAAGAAACAAAGACTGTCTTAATTAAGCCATTTTTCATTTATTCTGTTTTTGGTATTGACATGTAAATGGGCATTTGTAATGATTGACAATCATCAAATATCCGGAGGGTGTTTATGGAAAAGAAGGTTGTAATTGAATTAACAGCCGAGATAGTGTCCGCCCACGCGTCCGTAAACGAAATGAGCAGGGAAGATCTCCTCGATGAAATCCAGGCGGTGTTCGCGAAGCTCAATTCTCTTGCCGGTCTAGAGGCGGGGGAAGCCGAAGCGCCCGGCGAAGTAAAGCCCGCGGTTCCGGTGAACAAGGCGTTTGGCGCGGACAAGGTTTATTGTCTGGAATGCGGAAAAGGATTTACCACCCTGAAAAAGCACCTTGCGGTCAGCCACAACCAGTCGCCGAAAGATTATCGGAAAAAGTTCAACATCCCCACGAAAACCCCGCTCGTGGCCAGGAACTATTCCGAGGCCAAGAAGAAGATGGCGCAGAAGCTCGGGCTGGCGGAGAAGCTTGCCGCGGGGCGCAAGAAGCGCGCAAAGTAGAACGGCCGCGTTATCGGCCCGGTCGACGTCGCACGGCAGGCCCGCCGGAAGAAATTCCGCGCGGGCCTTTCTTGTGGGCGCGGCGTCGGGGCGGGAATTGTTTGAAACGATCCGCCCCGTGTCCGCATTTATTAGGCAGGGGCGG
>CAYILU010000021.1:0-14108 GCA_964364235.1 uncultured bacterium
GATGATCGCCACCGCCCCGGGCCTGAAAAGTGCGTCCATCATCTTATTTCCCCTCCGTTATCTGTTCGATGAAGGCTTCCACGTTGGTCCTGGTCTGCTCGTCGGAAACGCAGCGAAGGTCGTTGAGGTCGCCGGAGATGACCAGGCTGGGGACGCCGGTATCGGCCTCGAGCCGCTGGGGCATGCCGTAGCGGCTGTTCGAGTTGTTGGGGCAGGTCTTGGCGTCATGGTAGATGATCCCGTCGATGCGGAACTTCTCCAGCATCCCCTTGATGTACGTTTCCTTGTGCGCGTCGGACCGGACTATGAAGAGCTCCAGGTAGGCCTTCGCCATGCTCCGGACGGGATCCCGCGCGTCGAAGGCCGGGAAGATCCAGCTGCTGCAGTAGGTCGAGGCCAGGACGCTCGTTTTCAGCTGGAAGAAAAGCTCCGAGTGCTGTCTCAGGCGCCCCCAAATGGGCATTCCTTCCCAGTAGATGCGCGAGGTCTCTTCGTCGACGGCCCCCACCCCGTCCCTGACCCTCTGCTCGAGCTCGGCGAGCAGGACTTCGTAGTAGTCGATGGCCTCCCGGGTACCCCTCAGGACGACGGCCGGCCCCATGTGGATGGTTCCGTCGAAGAACGTGAGGGGAGCGGGAGCCGCGGTCGCCGTCTCCAGGACCTTCTTCCACAGCTCGGTGCATTCGCGGGAAAGGGAGACCGTCTCCCGGAGCCGGTCCATGTCCAGCCTGTTCCCGGAGATCTCCTCGAGCGTCGGGACCAGGGCCTCGATCTGCCGGGAGACATCGTCGACGTGGGCGTCGGTCACCTCGTTCACGTTCCTGGGGGAGGTAACGCCGATGGAGGGGACGCAGAGCTCCCTGGAGTACCAGGCCATCCAGTCCTGGACGTCGCGGCACTGGTTGGTGTTGTAGACCAGGACATCCGGTTTGGGTACGGACTCGATCCCCTTGTAGGCCTTGGCGAGGGGGGTTATCCCCTTCAGGTACGCGCCGATGTCGGCCGTCAGGTAGGAGCAGATGTCCGGGGAATAGCCGATGGCGTTCGCCGCCGGGATCAGATCGGTGGACATTCGCGTGGCGCCTAACATGGCGGCATGGTTTTCCGGGAAGTGGACGGCGAACCCCATTGCCCGGAGCAGTTCCGCCGGGCCGACGCTGGTGCACCAGGCGACCTTCCGCCTGCCGGTGGCGGCCGCCTCGTTCAGGCCGTGGAAGTAGTCCGCCATGATCTTGTTCATCCGGTCGGCGGCCTGGATCTTCTTTCTCATCGTCTTCTTTTCTTCAGCCATTGGTTTCTCCCTGACGGTGGACTAGCCCTTCTCCTCCAGGGCATAGAGGGCGGCTCCGATAGCGCCGGCCAGTTGCGGGAACTCGGGAATCATGACCGGTCGGCCGATCATCTCCTCGGTCATCTCGACGATATAGGGGTTGTGGGCCACGACCCCCCCCGTCATGACGACGCGTTCGGTGGGGGAATCCATTTCCAGCACTCTCTTGATGACCGAGTAGAAGAGCCCCTTGACGATATCGGTCACCTTCTTGCCATGGCGGATGTTCTCCAGGACCTCCGTGGCCGAAAAGACCGTGCAGTAGCTTCCGAGCTTGACCATCTCCCTGGACTGGCGCGCAAGGTAGTCCATCTCTTCCAGGGGGATGTCCAGGCGGGCGGACATCTCCTCGAGAAAGGCCCCGGTCCCGGCCGCGCACTTGCGGTTCATCCTGAAGCTGCTGCGGCGCCCGTCGGCGTCGAGCTTGACGATCTTGTTGTCCTGGCCGCCGATGTCGATGACGGTGATGGCCTCGGGGAAGCGGTGGTGGCACCCCTTGGCGAGGCAACCGATTTCGGTCTTGCTCCGCCCGGTGACGAAAGCGACGTTGGCCCGGCCGTAGCCGGTGGAAACGGCGTTGACGATCTCTTGGCGGGTGGCTCCGGCCATCGTAAGCGAGGCATCCAGGCAGGCCGCCGCGGTAACGGAAAAGTCCGTCCCGGATTTCCTGACCGCGTGGCCGAGCAGCCGTCTTTCGGCATCGACGACGGCGACCTTGGTTCTCGACGACCCGATGTCCAGACCGACATAAACCGGTTTTGGCATGCCTGCCTCTGTAACCTTATCGGTCTTCCCAGTTCGCGGGACGTTTCTCGATGAAGGCATTCAACCCTTCCACGGCATCGTGGGTGGCCATGAGGTCTTCGATATACAGCTTCTCCACCGCGGCGAGCTTTTCCGAGACGCGCGCCAGGAAGCCGGCGCGGGCGGCGCGCACGGCGAAGCGCAGGGAACTTGCGCTAAGCGGCGCCAGGAACTGCTCGAAATAGTCGAGCGCGGCGGCTTCCGGGTCGTCGGCCAAGGCGTTCACCAGGCCGATCCGGTGGGCTTCCTCGGCCCCGATGCTGCGGCCGGAAAACAGCAGGTCCTCGGCCAGGGCCTGCCCAATGCGCTCCGGCAGTAGACAGGAGGCCGCCGGGGCGAACACCGCAAGCTTGATCTCGGGCTGCCCCATCTTCGCGTCGGGAGCGGCGAAGATCAGGTGCCCGGCGGCCGCGACCTCGAGGCCGCCCCCCAGGCACTGGCCGCGCACCGCCACCAGGACGGGGACCGGGCTTTCCAGGAGCTGCAGGATCAGGGCGTGCAGCTGCCGGAGCATCCGGGCGCACGATTCCGGCAGGTGCTCCTCCACGCTTGCGCCGAAGCTGAAGTGCGGGCCTTCCGCATCCAGAAGCACGGCCCGCAACCGCGCACCGGACAGGTGCTCGCCGAGGGCCGACTGCAGCGCCGCGATCATGGCGGCGTCCACGATATTGGCCTTGGGACGGGCCAGGCGCAGGCGCAACAGCCTGCCGTCCTTCTCCAGCCACACCTTGAGGGGACTCATGGTCGGGACCTCCCCGTGCATTCCGAACTCAGGGATTGGGGACCAGGATCGCGCGCCGGGTCAGCTTGTGGGCATGGGCGGCGGCAAAGACCTCGTTGATGTCGCTCAGCGGATGGCGCTCGACGAGGGGGGCAAGGGCTATCTTGCGATCCAGCACCAGGTCGAGCGCCCGGGGATAGAGCTCGGTCAGGCATCCCCAGTTGCCCAGCGCCCGGGCGTGGAAGGCCATCAGGTTCGAAAGGCGCAGCTCCACCTTGTCCATGGTGAAGCCCACCACCGACAGCGTCGCGCCATGGGTGAGCAGTCCGAAAGCCGTGTCCTGGCCCGCGGCGGTCCCGGAGCACTCGAAGATCTTCCATCCGGTGGCGGGCCGGCCGTTGTTCCTGGCGAATTCCTGGATCGCCTTCTTCAGGTCGCGGCCCTTGACCTGGCCGACGTTGATGGCCAGCGCGGCCCCGTACCCGGCCATGGTGTCGAGCTTCGCCTGGTCGACATCGAGGGCCACCACGGTGGCCCCGAATGCGCGGGCGATCTGCACCGCATAACCGCCGACCCCGCCGGTACCCACCACGATGGCTAAATCGCCGGGCCGCACCTCCGCCTCCGTCGCCGCCTGATAGGGCGTGGTCACGGCGTCGGCCACCACCGAGACGTCGGCCAGCGCAAGCCCCGCTGCCGCAAGCCGCTGCTCGTCCACGAGGCACAGGCCGCGGGCCGGGACGCGAATGTGGGTGGCAAAACCGCCGTGGATGTCGTTCCCGGGCATCTTCTGCTGACGGCAGATGGTGCCGCGCCCGGAGGTGCAGAGCGTGCACTCGCCGCAGGGTATCACCGAAGGGATGATCACGGCCTTGCCCTGCCATGCCGAAGCCCCCGCCCCGGCGGCGACCACCCTGCCGCTTATTTCGTGTCCGAGAGTCAACGGAAGCCCATGGTTGACGCGCACGCCGCCATAATAGAAACCCAGGTCCGTGTGGCAAACCCCGCAACCGGCCACCTCGACCACCACCTCCCCGTCGGCCGGCGGGAACGGGTCGAAGTCGGCTTTCATCATGGGTTCACCCGCGGCGGCCATGAACCAGCGATGCGGTACATGGGTCATCGTTTTTCCTCCTGATTTTTTTCCTGGAGTCGTGCCATGGATAGCAGGGAATCGGCCAGCAAACAACTCGCGCCACAACACATTTGCGACAATCAAAGGAGTATTTCGTAAAACAGTACCGCAATACTCCTTAACTGTCAACGAAATATCGATACGCCGTTTTATGAAAAAATGCGCGGGGATGGGTCGAGCGGCAGCGCTTCCATCGCCCCTCATCGTGGCGCGCGGAAATTCTGCTATACTGTTGCGAAATTTGCACAGGGGGGGCGACATGAAAATCGGGGTGCTGACGGGCGGGGGGGACTGCCCGGGGCTGAACGCCGTCATCCGGGCGGTGGTGCGGAAGGCGGATGCCTACGACTCCCGGGTCATGGGGATCCGGAACGGGTGGAAGGGGCTCATCGAGCTCACCCCCATGGACCTCGACATAAAGATGGTCTCCGGGATCCTCCACATCGGCGGAACGATCATCGGCACGTCGCGCACCAACCCGCTCAAGGACCCCGCCGGCCCGGACAAGGTGCTTCGCAACTTCCGGCTCCTGGGCCTGGACGCCCTGATTGCCATCGGCGGGGAGGACACCCTCGGCGCGGCGAGCAAGCTGTACGACAAGGGGCTGCCGGTCGTCGGCGTCCCCAAGACGATCGACAACGACCTCTTCGGGACCGACTTCACCTTCGGGTTCGACACGGCGGTGAGCATCGCCACCGAGGCGATCGACCGGATCCACACCACGGCCGAGTCGCACAACCGGGTCATGGTGGTCGAGGTGATGGGACGGAACGCCGGGTGGATCGCCACCTTCTCGGGGATCGCGGGCGGCGCGGACGTCGTCCTCATCCCGGAGAAGCCGATCGACCTGGACGAGGTGTGCGACCTGATCTTGCGGCGGCACAGCCGCGGCAAGAGCTTCAGCATCGTCGTCGTCGCGGAGGGGGCGAAGTTCGCGGACAAGCCCGGCGTAAACGGGAAGCTCATCGTCCAGGAGACCAGGACCGACGAGTTCGGCCACGTCCGGCTGGGGGGGATCTCGCAGCTGCTGGCGCAGGAGATCGAGAAGAGGACGAAATTCGAGACGCGCTACGTGGTGTTAGGGCACATCCAGCGCGGCGGCTCTCCGACGGCACACGACAGGGTCCTGGCCACGCGGTACGGGATCTTCGCCACCGAGATGGTGCACCGGGGCGACTTCGGGAAGATGGCCGCCCTCCAGGGGAACCAGATCGTCGCCGTCCCCCTGTCGGAGGCGACCGCCAAGATCAAGACGGTCGACATGGAGTTGTACGCGATCGCCGAGGAGTTCTTCGGGTAGTCAGATCGGCTTCCCGCGGGCGTCGAAGGCGCCCGGGTAGTGGCGGATGACGGGCTTTGGCCCCGTCCCGACGACGGCAACGACGTCGAAGCGCGCTTCCTTCCAGGAGGAAGGCGGGACGCGGCGCAGATATTCCCTTGCCGCCGTGATCACCCTCCGCCGTTTCGCGAATCCAACCGTCTCTTCCGGGGCGCCGAACTCCTCCCCTTCCCGGAAGCGGACCTCCACGAAGACGAGGGTGTCCCCTTCCCGCGCGACGACGTCGATCTCGCCCCCTCGGGCGCGGAAGTTCCGCTGCACGACACGGATCCCGCGCGTCTCGAGGAAGGCGCAGGCCGCATCTTCGGCCTCCGCGCCGGCCTTCCGCGTCGAACCCGGAGGAAAGCTCAGGGGATCACCCGCTCGCACCCGGAGTTCGAACCCTCCATAATGTATTTTTCACGGTTGGGTTCTCACTCCTCGAAACGTCCTCCGGTGGATCGGGCAGGGGCCCAGCCGGCGAAGGGCGGCGAGGTGCTCCCGGGTCGGGTACCCCTTGTGGGCGGAGAAGCCGTAGCCGGGGTACACCCGGTCGTACTCCTCCATCATCCCGTCCCGCGCGACCTTCGCCAGGATGGACGCCGCCGCGACGGAGAGGCAGCGGCTGTCGCCCCGGACGAGCGTCTCCTGGGAGATGGGGCACGGAACCGGGAAGGTCCCGTCGACGTAGAGGAAATCGGGTGGATGGGAAAGCCGCTCGACGGCCCGCCGCATGGCGAGCAGCGAGGCCTGGAGGATGTTGATCTCGTCGATCTCTTCGGGGGTGGAAAGGGCGACGGCGAAGGAAACCGCCTCCGCCGTGACGAGCGAGAAGGCCTTTTTCCTCGCCGCGGGGGTGAGGGCCTTCGAATCCTTTATCTGTGTGCTGTAAAACCCCTCGGGGAGGATGACGGCCGCCGCGACGACCGGCCCCGCCAGCGGCCCCCGTCCGGCCTCGTCGACTCCGGCGATCGCGCGGTACCCCTTTGCGCGCGCCCGGGCTTCGAAACCGTCCAAGGCGGGAAGTCCCTACTCTTTGGGTGCTGTCGTCTCCGGGGCGGGTGAAGCCGGCAGCTCCGGTGTCCCCTCGGCGGGCACGGCGATCCCCTTCTTCCCGATCCAGTCCTTCTTCTCGCGGATGCGCGCCTTCTTGCCGGACACCTCGCGCAGGAAGAAGAGCTTCGCCCGGCGGACGTCCCCCCTCTTCTTGACGACGACCTTCTCGAGGAGCGGGGAGTGCAGGGGGTAGGTCTTCTCGACGCCCACGCCGTAGGATTCCTTCCGGACCTTGAACGTGGTGGAGACGGCGTTCCGGTGGAAGCCGATGACGATCCCCTCGAAGTACTGGACGCGCTCCTTCTCGCCTTCCTTGATGCGCGAGTAGACGCGGACGGTGTCCCCGACCTTGAACGGCGGGAGGTCGCTGCGAAGCTGCGCTTTTTCCAATTCCTGGAGGAGATTCATGGCGGTACCCCTTCCTTCCGTCGGTTCCCGATGGGGAACAAGACCAAACAATTTATTCCATGCCGGGTGCCCCTGTCAACTGTTTGTTGGGCGCCGACATGCACCCCTTCGGCTGCGCCGCCTCGGAGGGGGACTCCGTTCGGTCCCCGCCCTGTTCAGTCGAGCAGGTCGGGGCGCTTGAGCCGGGTCCGGCGAACCGCTTCCTCGCGGCGCCACCGGTCGATCGCCGCGTGATCGCCCGAGAGGAGCACCTCGGGCACCGTATGGCCCCGGAACTCGCGCGGGCGGGTGTACTGCGGGGCTTCGAGGAGCCCATCCTCGAAGGAGTCGCGGGAGGAGGCCAGCGGGTCCCCCAGCACGCCGGGGAGAAACCGCGCCACCGCGTCGATCAGGACCAGGGCGGGCAGCTCCCCCCCGGTCAGGACGTAGTCCCCGATGGACACCTCGAGATCGGCCAGGTGGTCCGCCACGCGCTGGTCCACCCCTTCGTAGCGCCCGCAGACCAGGATCAGGTGCCCGACCTCCGCCAGCCGCCGCGCGAGTGCGGAGGTGAGCCTTTCCCCCTGCGGGGAGAGCAGGACCACCTTCCCGGGCCCGAACCTTTCCTTCAGGCTCTCGACCCCCGCGAAGATCGGCTCCGGTTTCATCACCATCCCGCCGCCGCCGCCGAAGGGGGGCTCGTCGGTGACCCGGTGCTTCCCCCCGGCGAACTCCCTCAGGTCGTGCACCTCGACCGACAGGAGCCCGGCATCCCGCGCCTTGAGGAGGATGCTCTGGTCGAGGGGGCCGGCGAAGATCCCCGGGAACAGGGTCAGGACGTCAACCCGCATGCGGCCAGCCCTCCGGGGGCGTCACGACGATGCGGCGCCCGGCCATGTCCACCTCCCGGATGAACTCCGAGACGAACGGGAGCAGGGCCTCCTCCTTCGCTGCACCGCGGATCTCGAGCCAGTCGTGGGCGGGGCCGTGCACAACGCTCGACACCTCCCCGACCGGGCCGCCGTCGGCGGCGGCAACGACGGAGCATCCGACGAGGTCGGCGAAATAGTATTCATCCTCCCCGGGCGGGGGGAGGTCCTTGCGGGGCACGAAGACCCGCGCCCCTGCCAGGTCCCGCGCGGCCTCCACGGTTTCCACCCCGCTCAACGCAAAAACGGCACAGCCGCCCGACCGCTGTGCCGCCCTCACCTCGAATTCACGGCCCTCCGGGATCCCCTTGCCGCCCTTCCCGGAAAGGCGTACTACGCGCGCAGACAGGAGCCCCGACGGGTCGCCCGAGAGCGCCTTCACCTTGAGCATGCCCGCCACCCCGTGGGCGGCGATCACCTGCCCCGCTTCGATGTAGGCGTCCGTCGAGTCGCGCATCAGGTCAGGCGACTGCCGGCTTCTCCCGCTTCCCGTCCAGGTACTTCTTCCAGGCGCCCGTCTTCTTGAGCAGGCTCTTCACCGTCTCCGTGGGCTGGGCCCCCTTGCGCAGCCACCGGAGGATCAACGCCTCGTCGACCAGGAACCGGGGGGGATTCTCCTTCGGGTCGTAGGTCCCGACCCTCTGGATGAACCTCCCGTCCCGGGGAGCCTCGGAATCCGCGACCACCACGCGGTAGGAGGGAGACTTCTTCCTGCCCGTCCGCGTCAGCCGGATCTTTACCGCCATCTCGAAAACCTCCTGCTTCGTTGTGTGTATCTCAATCTACCATGGATCCTACCGGGAAAACGGCAGGTTCCTCCCCATCTTCCGGCCGCCGGGCTGCGAGAACCGCTTGATCATCCCCTCCGCCTGCTGGAAGTTCTTCAGCAGCCGGTTGACCTCCTGGACCGTGGTCCCGCTCCCGAGCGCGATCCTCTTGCGGCGGCTGCCGTTCAGGATCTTGACGTTTCGCCTCTCCGCGGGGGTCATCGAGTCGATGATCGCCAGGGTCCGCTTCAACTCGGACTCGTCCGGGGCCGCGCCTTTCAACTCCTTGAGCTTCCCCCCGATCCCCGGAATCATCCCCAGGAGGTCCTCCACCGACCCCATCTTCTGAACCCTTACGAGCTGTTCCCGGAAGTCCTCCAGGGTGAACTGGTTCTTCCGGAGCTTTCGCTCGAGCTCCTTCGCCTGCTTCTCGTCGACGCCCTCCTGCGCCTTCTCGACGAGCGTCAGGATGTCGCCCATCCCCAGGATGCGGGAGGCCATCCGGTCCGGGAAGAACGGCTCGAGGGCGTCTAACTTCTCCCCCACCCCAACGAACTTGATCGGGGCGCCGGTGACCGAGCGGATGGAGAGCGCCGCGCCGCCGCGGGCGTCGCCGTCCATCTTCGTGAGGATGACGCCGGTCAGGGCGAGCTTCCGGTGGAACGCCTTCGCCACGTTGACCGCGTCCTGCCCCGTCATGGCGTCGGCGACGAGGAGGATGTCGCCCGGGTCGACCGCCTCCTTGATCCGCCGGAGCTCCTCCATCAGCCCCTCGTCGATGTGGAGCCTTCCGGCGGTGTCGATGAGGACGGTGTCGAACCCGTTCAGGTCGGCGAATTTCCGCGCTTCCCGGCAGATGTCGACCGGGTCGGCGCCGGGGTCGCTGTCGAAGACCGGGATCCCGATCTGCCCCCCGAGCACCTTGAGCTGCTCGATGGCCGCCGGCCGGTAGACATCGGCGGGGACCAGGAACGGCCTGCGCTTCCTCTTCTCCAGGAGGAGGGCGAGCTTCCCGCAGGTGGTCGTCTTCCCCGACCCCTGCAGGCCGACGAGCATCACCGGGACGGGCGGGCGCCTCGAGAGGTTCAGCTCCTGCGCCTGCCCCCCCATCATGCGGGCCATCTCGGCGTGGACGATCTTGATGAAGTGCTGGTCGGGGGTAAGGGACGCGAGGACATCGGCCCCCAGGGCCTTCCCCTTGACCGCCGCGGTGAATTCCTTCACCACGTTGTAGTTGACGTCGGCCTCCAGGAGGGCCATCCGGACCTCGCGCAGGGCCCCCTCGATGTTCCCCTCCGAGATACGGCCGTGCCCGCGAAGCGTCTTGAAAACATCCTGGAATTTCTCTGTCAGGTTCTCGAACATGGACGAAACGATACCCCTCGTTCCCAGGTAATCGAAACAGTTAATCTACGGGAATGTCACCGCTTACGTCAATTTGAAAATAGGGCGGACCGCTACGGATTCACCATGAACAGGTTTCCGTATCCGAAGGATACCATTCCGGGGATGACAGGTCGGCAACTATTTCCCCTTTCAGGAATGTCCCCGGTTCAGTATCGGAATCTCCTTTCGGATCGAACTTTCCTTCGACCGGAAGCATCCAATGTTGTAGAGGAGGTATGGATCATGGGAGGAAGGAAGATGCTCGGGGGAGTTAGTATCGTTTCCGCGCTCCTTCTCCTGGCTGCGGCATATCCGGCAGGAGCGGGAATGCCATGGAGATTGGCATCCGGCGAAGGAGGCGGCGACGGGGCCCACGTCGACCTTGTCGTGAGAAAAATCACGGTATCCCCGGCCCGCGCGCATGTGGGCGACACGGTCCGGATCGAAATGGTGTGGCAATACTGGGGCGACATGATAAACAACTACTACGACACGACGAATGCCGAAGTGCTTGCAAACGGCAAGGTAATTGCCGGAAAACCGTTCGTTTACAACTTCGGCGCGAAGTTGGGGGACACGTACCGGGAGACGTTCCTCTGGGACACGATGGGGATGGCGCCGGGAACGTATCGTATCCGGGGGCAGGTCCTCTTGCGGCTTGACGCGACTCCCTACGACAATTTCCTGGAAGTGAAGGAACCCGTAACCCTGGTCCCTCAAGGGGCGCCATTTCCGTCGGGCGAAGAAGGCGGAGGAACCGTCGTCGGAAAGAACCCGTTCTGGCTCGAAAAATGAACGGAGAAGGATAGGGAAAGCGTATCCGATAAGCCGTGAAAACCGGGACGGCGGGGAGTTTTTTGTCGACCTGCACGTACCTGGTTGATAACCGGATTGCTTTTCATCCCAAGGGAATCAAAGCAAAGAACTTCCTTTAAAAAAAAGCAGGGCCCCGAATGGGGCCCTGCTTACGACCTGGATTTTCCAGTACTTCTAGTAACTCCAGACGAGACCGAGCGAAGCAAGCATGGCAGGAGTGTCGTCGGCCGTAGTGGCATTCAGTTGTTGCTTGATCCCGTCTCCCGGCAGGAACGTGGAGCCGATGAAATACGTTGAGAAATTCGGCGAGAATTTGTACGTCAGCTGCAGGTCGACCGTGGTGCCGGCGTACTTGTCGACCTTCGACACCGACTGGCCCGAACCCACGCTGATGTTGTTGACCTTGTCGTACCAGATAAAGAACACCTGGGCCTTGTAGGAAAGCGGCTCGCTGACGGCGCCCTTCGAACCGACGGCGATGATCCGGTGGCCGGGGTTGTCCCCGGAGCCGGCGTTGCCGATCCCGCCGTACTGGTTGGTGGAGAACTTCCTCTCCGGCGCGAAGGAGTAAAGCACGTTTCCGTACGGATTCCCCATGGACTCTCCGAGGATGGCACCGTCCATCCCCATGAGCGGAGTGAACCGCCCGATATCGGTGATCCCGACGAACCCCTCGACGTCGTTGTCGCTCGAATTGTCGTCACCCGTGGCGTAACGTATGGCTATGTAAGGATTGAAGGCCTTGCTCACCGCGGCCTCGACACCGGCGAACGCCGCGTATGCCTTGATGTCCTTGGAAGGATTCGTGTTCCGGAATTCCCCGTCGGCATAGATGAACTCCGCGGACGGCTTGAACATCCCTATCTGGCCCGTCGCCTCGAATCCGTAGTAGAGGATCTTCGCGTTCCTCATTTTGTTGTCGCTCAAGAGCACCAGCGGACTAAGGTCGAATTTCGCATTGCCGGAGCCCACGGCCGCGTTGAACTTCAGCAGGTAGGCCCGCCAGTCGTTGGCAACGGGGGAGACACTCGCGGTCGTTTGGCGGTTATTGATCGTGATGTAGGTAAGCGCGTACTTGAGATTATCGGTGAGCTTCCCGCCGAGCTCGATGAACGGATGGTCGTCGCCGAACAGGAGGCCGCCGGTCTTGATGTCGGCGGCGCGGATGTTCCACCCGGTCGACAGGACCAGGGCAGGCGTGAACGTATAGTTCAATTCGACCCGCTCGATCCCGAACTCGCCGCCGGCGTTGGCATTATTATTGGTACCCTTTGTCCCGGCGAGGTAAAAAGAACGGTCCGCCGTGTCCTTTTCGTTGATGACGTCGGTTTCGGCAATAAACATGATCTTCCATTTGTCGCCGCCCGCCTTCCACCCCAGGCGCAGTTCGGAGCGGACGTGCTCGCCCATCGTATAGCCACCCTCGTTCAGGATGGGTGCATCGGGTTTTTTGTCGTCGAAGTCGAAGTTGCTGTAGTAGGTCGGCAGGACCCTTGCCGTTCCGAAGAACGAGATTTCCGCCATCGCCGGCAGGGCGAACGCCGTCACCAAAACCGCCGCCAGTAAAACAATCAAGCCTTTCCTCATGATTCCCTCCCTTGAAGAGATAAGATGCTGCCCTCCACTTTTTTTCCCGGACCATCAATATCGAGAGTCCACCAAACGCTTCCAGCCACCACCTCCTCCCGTGGACTGTTTTTCCTAAAAACCCTGTTCACTGTAACAGCAACCAAGAAGAAAAAAACCATGTTTTGTTAGCACTGAATAACATCAACCATCTGTCTTGTCAAGAATTTTCAAGACAAGAATTTTCGAATCCCCCCTTATTTCACCTCGAACAGCAGCAATCGGCTGACACCGCCTTTTAAAACACCATCCGGCTGATCGATGACCGACGCGACCACTTTCCCGCCGATTCGAAGCCCGTTCGGGGACAGGAAATCCGCTCCCGAATAGGCGCGATCCCCTTTGGTGGTCCCCGCCGATTCGACGAACTCCCCTCCTTCCCACCGGAGAAGCACGAGGCGCGTGGTCTTGCTGGACGATCCCAGGTTCAGCAGCCCTTCTTCCTCCATCGGCGCCAGGATCAGCGGCACTCCATCCGCCCTCACCGAGATCCGGGCCGCTTTCCTGATGTTATACCTTGTTTTTCCTGTGCGCGGTACATGAATCCCCCATTCGAAGTAATCCCCCGACCATCCGTACTTCGCAGAGGACTTGAACGCAGTGGTTCCCGCCGCGTCAAGAATCCGCAGATGGTCGTTCTCGTCCGTGTAGACCCAGTTCCACTCCTCGCCGAACTTCGCCGATGAAAGACCGAAGATTCCTGTGGAAAGAGGCGCCCGCAGCGTGTCCGCCGGAAGAGGATTCCTCGCCTTAAGGGTTTTCCCGTCCCAGGACATCTCGTACAGTTTCCCATGGAAGGGCGTATCGCTTCCCGCCTCCTGGCCGGCGACAACCTTCTTCCCCCTCCAATCCGGAAGGAGGACCAGGTAGTACGGCACGCGGTCGGCGATCTTTTCGTACACCTCCCCTTTTTTCTTCCAGACGGAGGACCGGAGGTTATCCCCGTCGATGCCGGTCGCCAGGATTTCCTTCGCGCCGTCCTTGTCGAGATCGACCGCCTCGATGTTCAGGATATGGGTAGGTAAACCTTCCGTGATGCGGATTTTTGGAAGGATCGCCGTCCCGCTCACCCGGTACAGGTAGATTCCTTTCTTCCCGTAAGCGATAACCTCGGAATTCCCCTCGGAGTCCGAATCTCCGGACACGATGCCGTGGAGTTCATCGGCGATCTTGCCCGACTCGGAAATCTTGTTGAGGGAGGTGGGAATCCACGGTTTTCCGGGATCCTGCAAGGCAGCGGCTGCGGGAGAGACCAAGGCCGGAGCGGCGGCCGGGGCCGGCAGCGGCGAGGCGGCCCCCGCGGGCGGATAAGGCGCGGGAGGGGCGACGGCAGGGGCGGCCGGGGTCGTCCTTGCGGCTGTTTTCACTCCGAACAGCTTCTCCACGATCTCGCCGGAAAGGACGCCAAGCTGGGGGATGATCTCGTCTTCCGTGGCCGCGGCCGCGAAAAAGGCGCCCGCCGTCTTCCCGGTTTCGAGATCCAGGGCGGTCACGTCGATGCTATACCCTTTGCCGAGTTTTGCCACCGTCCCCTGGAGAAGAAGCGGGACCCGGGTATCCCGCGCCAGCCCTGCGGGGGCCTCTTCCCCGGAGGGGAGCAGCGTCACCTCGGCGCCTGCGAGCGCCATCAGACGGGAGGACAGGAGGCGCGGGAGGACCGCCACGGTCGAGGCGATATTGTCCTGGGAAAGCGACACGAACGGGGCGATGGCGATCTTGCGGGGATAATCCGCGGACACTCCCGGGGACGCAAGCCCGCAGGACAGAACCGTGAGGATCACAAAGGCCAGGCCGGCCCTGTGAATCTGTTTCCCCGCCCCCATTCCCATCCGG
>CAYILU010000022.1:0-7245 GCA_964364235.1 uncultured bacterium
GCCCGCAACCTGCGGGGCGGCGGCTCCGGGCGGATTCCGCCGAGCGGCTTCTTCATGCACGATGCGGGGGAAAAGACCGCGGTGTCCCCCTTTTCCGAGGTCAGGGCCGAGTATTACCTGCGTTTCCAGGTCGTCGACAAGCCCGGCGTCCTCTCGAAGATCGCCGGGGTGCTCGGCGCGCACTCCATCAGCATCTCGTCCGTCATCCAGAAGGGGCGGAAAGAGGAAAGCGCCGTACCCATTTTCATCGTGACGCACCTCGCCAAAGAGAGCGACATGCGCGCCGCGCTCGAGGAGATCGACAGGATGCCCGTCGTCCTGGACCGGACCCGCATGATCCGGATCGAAAACAACCTGTAGAAGGACGCCTACGCGATGCACTGGCAAGGGGTCATCCGACACTATTCCGCTTTTCTGCCGCCGGTCCCCGACGACTGCGTGGTGACCCTCATGGAAGGGAACACCCCGCTGGTCGCCGCACCCGCGCTCGCGCGGCAGGTCGCACCGGGCACGGAGGTCTTCCTGAAATGCGAGGGCCTGAACCCGACCGGCTCCTTCAAGGACCGGGGGATGACGATGGCGGTGTCGAAGGCGAAGGCCGAAGGCTCCGATTCGGTGATCTGCGCCTCGACCGGGAACACCTCGGCTTCCGCGTCGGCCTACGCGGCCCGGGCGGGGATGAAGGCGTTCGTCCTGATACCGGACGGGGGGATCGCCCTCGGAAAGCTGTCGCAGGCGATGATCCACGGGGCGAAGGTGATCCAGGTCCTGGGGAACTTCGACGACGCCCTGGCGCTGGTGAAAGAGGTTTCGGAGAGGTACCCCGTCACCCTGGTCAACTCGCTCAACCCCAATCGCATCGAGGGGCAGAAGAGCGCCGCCTTCGAGGTCTGCGACGCGCTCGGCGAACCTCCCGACTACCACGTACTCCCGGTGGGCAACGCCGGGAACATCACCGCCTACTGGGCGGGTTACAAGGCGTACAAGGACGCGGGTAAGATCCGGCGGCTGCCGAAGATGCTGGGCTGGCAGGCGGAGGGCGCCGCGCCGATCGTGCGGGGTTACCCCATCGAAAAGCCGGAGACCGTGGCCACCGCCATCCGGATCGGAAAGCCGGCCTCGTGGAAGAGGGCGGAAGCCGCCCGGGACGAATCGGGAGGGCTCATCCGGATGGTGAGCGACGCCGAGATCCTGGAGGCGTACAAGATGGTCGCCGAGACGGAAGGGATTTTCTGCGAGCCGGCCTCGGCGGCCTCCATCGCCGGTGTGATAAAATTGGGCAAGGAAGGGTTTTTCAGGAAGGGGGACCGCATCGTCTGCACCCTAACCGGGCACGGCCTGAAGGATCCCGACAACGCGATCGCACAGTCCGTGGCGCCGGTTACCATTCCGCCCTCGATGGACGAAGTCCGGAAGGTCCTGGGTTTCTAGAAAAGGAGGCACGATGCCGGGGAAATACCTCATCCTCATCGGCGACGGAATGTCCGACTGGCCGATCGCATCGCTCGGCAACAGGACTCCCCTGGAGGCCGCCGATAAGCCCAACCTGGATTACATGGCCTCGCACGGCGCGCTGGGAATGGTCCAGGTCGTCCCGAAGGAGATGTACCCGGGGAGCGACGTGTCGAACCTGAGCATCGTCGGGTACGACCCCCGCAAGGTGTACACGGGGCGCTCGCCCCTGGAGGCCGCCTCCATGGGGATCCAGCTGGGGAAGGACGACGTGGCCGTACGCTGCAACATCGTCGCGCTGAAGAACGACGGGGCCGACTCCGAGATGGAGGACTTCTCCGCGGGGCACATCTCCTCCGCGGAAGCCGCCGGGCTCCTGGGGGATCTGCAGTCCCGTGTCGAGGGGCGCGGGGTGCGCTTCCATCCGGGGATCAGCTACCGGAACCTGATGGTGTGGCCGAAAGGGAACGACGCCGTGGAGACCACCCCGCCGCACGACATCCACGGGAAGAAGATCACGGAATACCTCCCGAAGGGGGAAGGGGCCGAGTTCCTGCTCGACCTGATGGAGATCTCCCGGGAGGTTTTCGACGACCACCCCCTCAACCGGAAGCGCCTCGCCGAGGGGAAGCTTCCGGGGAACTCCATCTGGCTGTGGGGGCAGGGGAAGGCTCCTCGTATCGAACCGTTCCGCGAAAAGTACGGCCTGGACGGCTCGGTGGTGGCCGCCGTCGACCTGATCAAGGGGATCGGCGTCTACTGCGGGCTGGACGTCGTCCATGTCCCCGGGGCCACGGGGTACCTCGACACCAACTACCGCGGGAAGGCCGAGTACGCCTTGAGGGAGCTGGAGCGGAAGGATTTCGTCCTCATTCATGTCGAAGCCCCCGACGAGGCCGGCCACAACGGGAATGCGGCCGACAAGGTGCGGGCGATCGAGCGGATCGATGAGGAAATGCTCGGCCCCATCCTCTCCCGCGCGAAGGACGGTGGGGACCTGCACCTGCTGGTCCTTCCCGATCACCCGACGCCGGTCGCGATCCGGACCCACGCCCAGGAACCGGTTCCCTTCGTCTTCTATCCCCCCCCTGCGGGAATGTCCGCGATTCCCGGCAAGCGCTACACGGAGGCTGACGCGAGGTCCACCGGGCTGTTCGTGGATGTCGGGACGCGACTCATCGGCTATCTCCTCGGTCGGGAGACAGGGGAGTAATTGGAGCACGTCGCCGACGTCCGAGTAATCTTCGCGGACACCGATGGCTCGGGGAAAGTCGTGCGCGCCCCCGCGGAGTTCCATGAGAACATTGGGCTTGAAAACAGTTCTGCGGAGAAAGGGGGATAATCGTGGATCGAAATCTGGCGATGGAAGTTGTCCGGGTGACGGAGGCGGCGGCTCTCGCGTCGGCCCGCCTGATGGGTCGCGGAGACAACGTGGCCGCGGACCAGGCGGCGGTGACCGCGATGCGGAAGTCCCTGAACTACGTCCAGTTCAAGGGGCGGGTGGTGATCGGAGAGGGGGAGCGCGACGAGGCCCCGATGCTGTACATCGGCGAAGAAGTGGGCGCATCCGACTCTCCCCGCGTGGACATCGCGGTGGACCCCCTTGAGGGGACGAGCATCGTCGCCACGGGGGGCAACAACGCGCTTGCCGTCATCGCGATCGCGGAGGAAGGCGGGTTCCTCCACGCGCCGGACACCTACATGCAGAAGATCGCGGTCGGCCCAAAGGCCAAGGGATCGATCGACATCATGGCTTCCCCGTCGGAGAACCTGAGGAGCATCGCCAAGGCCCTCAAGGTCTACGTGGAAGACCTTTGCGTCGTCATCCTCGACCGCCCGCGCCATCAGGATCTGATCAAGGAATGCAGGGAAGCCGGCGCTCGGATCAAGCTGATCGGCGACGGCGACGTGGCCGGTGCGATCGCCACGGCAAAGGAAGAGTCCGGGGTCAACGTGCTGATGGGGATCGGGGGGGCCCCGGAGGGGGTTCTCGCGGCGGCGGCGCTCAAATGCCTGGGCGGGGACTTCCAGGGGGTCCTCAAGTTCCGGAACAAGGAGGAGATCGAACGCGCCAAGGCGATGGGGATCGACGACGTCAACAAGGTCTACGAGATGGAGGACCTCGCCCGGAGCGACGTCATGTTCGCGGCGACGGGGGTCACATTCGGCGACTTCCTCAAGGGGGTGCGCTTTTTCAGCGGCGGTGCGCACACGCAGTCGATCGTGATGCGGTCGAAGTCGATGACGATCCGGACGATCGACACGACCCACTATTTCGAATTCAAGCCGAAGTACGAATAGGCGGGAGAGATGCAGGCCCGGAACGCGGTGAAAAAGGGGGTCGCGAAAGCGGCCACCGGTTTCATCGAGATCGACTTCGAGCGGTGCAAGGCATGCGAGCTCTGCGTTTCCGCGTGTCCTAAGGACTGCATCGGGATCGGTGCGAGGATCAACCGGCAAGGGTACGCCGCCGCGTTTTTCGCGCGGCCCGACGACTGCACCGGATGCGCCATCTGCGCGGAAACCTGCCCGGACGTCTGCATCGAGGTCTGGCGATGAGCGTGGGGACGACCGTCATCCACCGCACCCTCATGAAAGGGAACGAGGCGATCTGCGTGGGCGCGATCGCCGCGGGCTGCCGGTTCTACTACGGGTATCCGATCACCCCGCAGAACGACATCCCCGAGTACCTGTCCGCCCACCTTCCGCCGATCGGCGGCACCTTCCTCCAGGCGGAGAGCGAGGTTGCGACGATCAACTTCATCCTGGGCACTTCGGCCTCCGGGCAGCGCGTCATGACCTCCTCGTCGGGGCCGGGGATCTCGTTGATGCAGGAGGGGCTCTCCTACATGGCGGGCTCGGAGCTTCCCGCCGTCATCGTCAACATCTCCCGCTCCGGCCCGGGGCTGGGCGGCATCGCCCCCTCCCAGGGGGACTACTTCCAGGCGGTCAAATGCGGGGGCCACGGGGGGTACAAGATGCCCGTCCTCGCCCCGCACTCCGTCCAGGAAATGTACTCGCTCACCATGCTCGCCTTCGACCTGGCCGACAAGTACCGGAACCCGGCGATGATCCTGGGGGACGCGATCGTGGGGCAGATGAAGGAGCCCTTCGAGCAGACCCCGTACGTCCCCCCGGTCGCGACGGAAAAGCCCTGGGCGCTGACCGGGTGCGCCGGGAGACCGAGACGGCACGTGAAATCGCTGTACCTCAAGGACAACGCGATCGAGGTGCACAACTGGAAGCTTCACCGGAAATACCAGCGGATGCAGGAGGACGAGGTCCGGTTCGAAAATTACCACCTCGATGGGGCGAAGATCGCGATCGTCGCTTTCGGGACGGCCGCGCGCGTAAGCAAAACGGCCATCCAGTGGGCCCGGAACGAGGGGATCGCGGTGGGTATGCTCCGGCCGATCACCCTGTACCCGTTCCCCGAAACGCAGGTGGACGAGGTCGCCAAACGCGTGGACGTCGTTCTCGTGATCGAGATGAACACCGGGCAAATGCTGCAGGACGTCAAGATGAGCTCCACGTGCCACGACAAGATCCGGTTCCTGGGAAAACCGTGCGCGATGCCCACACCCGAGGAGATCCACGGGGAAATCCGCAGACTGGCGGGAAAAGCGGAATGAAGGAGAGGGAAAAGGGCGGGTTCGTAAAGAACGTGTTCACGCGGCCGGAAAGCCTCGTGGACGTGAAGACCCATTTCTGCCCCGGATGCCACCACGGGATCGCCCACAGGATCCTGGCCGAGACGATCGATCACTATGGGCTGAGGGAGAAGACGGTCGGCGTGGCCTGCGTCGGATGCTCCGTGTTCCTGTACGACTACATCGACGTCGACGTGGCGGAGGCTCCCCACGGCCGGGCCCCGGCGGTTGCAACCGGCGTGAAGAGGGCCCAGCCCGACCGGTTCGTGTTCACTTATCAGGGGGACGGGGACCTCGCCGCCATCGGGACCTCCGAGGTCATTCACGCCGCAAACCGCGGCGAGAACATCACCGTCATCTTCGTCAACAACACAACCTACGGGATGACGGGGGGGCAGATGGCGCCGACGACGATGCTCGGCCAGAAGACCTCGACGACCCCCTACGGGAGGGATTTCCGGAAGGACGGGTATCCGATCAGGATGGCGGAGCTGCTGGCGACCCTCGAGGGGACCGCCTATTCCGCGAGAGTGGCGACGAGCACGCCGGCGCAGATCCGCAAGGCCGGGGAGGCCGTCAGGAAGGCCTTCGACATGCAGCTCAAGGAGATGGGATTCTCGATCGTCGAGTTCCTCTCCACCTGCCCGACCAACTGGGGGATGAAGCCCATCGACGCGCAAAAGCGCGTCCTGGGGGAGATGTCGGATTATTTCCCGCTCGGTGTCTACAAGGAACGGAAGCAGGCGGACTTCCTGTGACCACCGACGTCGTCATGGCGGGGTTCGGGGGCCAGGGGATCCTGATGATCGGGAATCTCCTCTCCCTCGCCGCGATGGAGGAGGGGAGGCACGTCACCTATTTCCCCGCATACGGCGTCGAGATGCGGGGGGGGACCGCCAACTGCACGGTGGTCATCTCGGACGAGGAGATCGGCTCCCCCGTCGTCGGCTCCCCGAAGGCGTGCGTCATCATGAACGGGCCGTCACTCGAAAAGTACCTCCCGCATCTCCAGGGCGGCGGCGTCCTGGTGATCAACAGCTCGCTCGTCGAGCCCGCGAAGGTCAGCCGCGACGATATCCGCCTGCTGTCGATCCCCGCGAACGACATCGCCCGGCAGGTCGTGGGAAGCCAGCAGCTGGCCTCGATGGTCGCGCTCGGGGCTTACGTGGCCGTCACCGGGGTGGTTTCGATGGGGACGCTGTTCGACTGTCTCCCGAAGGTGATTTCCAGAAAATACGAGAAGTTCATCCCGCTCAACGTCAACGCCCTGAAGGAGGGGGAATCCTTTGCCCGAAATCACGCGTGACGAGTCGCTGGACGACCTGCTTTCAAAGATCGCGGAAGAGTCCGGGGACTGGGGCCCGGCCGCGGGCGACCCGGAGGTCCAGGTAGGGGATCACGTCCGGTCCTTCCGGGAGAGCCGGGGCGTATCCCTCCAGGAGCTGGCGGAAAAGACGGGGTTCTCGGCCGCCCTGTTGTCGCAGATCGAGAACCGGATGACCTCCCCGCCGCTGGGCACTCTCGTCAAGATCGCGAACGCGCTCGACACCTACGTTTCCGCTTTCATCGGCGGGAAGGAGGAGCGGGAGTTCTCGATCGTCAGGAAGCAGGACCGCTCGACCGTCTCCCGGGTGGGCATGAAGGAAGGGGGAGGGCAGTCCGCCTACACCTACGAAGCGCTGGGAGCCGGGAAAGCCGGACGGAAGATGGAGCCGTTCCTGGTCCGGCTGAAGCCGCTGATCGACCGCAACGTCGTGAGAAACTCCCACGAGGGGGAAGAATTCATCTATGTCCTCTCCGGTCGGGTGGAAGTTTATCTCGACAAGTATTCCGACCTGCTCAACGAAGGGGACTGCATCTACTACAACTCCACGATCCCGCACCACGTGCATTCGGCCGAGGAAAAGGAAGCGCTGATCCTGGCCGTCCTCTACCAGGGGAAATAAGACGCGGAAAGAAAATCCATTGACAAGGGAAGGTGAGTTTCTTATCATCATTGCCAGTTAACGTAAGGTGGGAATATGGGGTCGGCCGAAACCGCTCGCACCTACACGATCGGCGACTTGAGCCGGATGGTGAATCTCACCCAACGGACCATCCGGTATTACGAAGAGATCGGCCTCCTTCACAGCGTCCGCAGGAT
>CAYILU010000022.1:7345-11124 GCA_964364235.1 uncultured bacterium
TAGCGATCGCGGAAGCGGTTTCCCGCGGGGGAGTGAAGAAAGAGGAAGTCGACCAGATCATCATGGGGAATGTGCTTCCCGCCGGGACCGGACAGGCTCCCGCGAGACAGGCGGGGATCTACGCCGGCATTCCCGTCTCCGCGGGGGCGCTGACCATCAACAAGATGTGCGGCTCGGGCCTCAAGGCCGTCATGCTCGCCGCGCAGGCGGTCGCCACGGACGAATTCGACGTGGTCGTCGCGGGCGGGATGGAATCGATGAGCCAGGCGCCCTACCTGTTGAAGAAGGCCCGCAACGGCTACCGGCTGGGAAACGACACACTCTACGATCACATGATCGTCGACGGCCTCTGGGACGTCTACAACGACCTGCACATGGGAAACTGCGCGGAGCTGCTGGCGAAGGAGCACCGCATAAGCCGGGAGGATCAGGACGCGTTCGCCGCGTCCTCGTACAACCGGGCGCTCGCGGCCATCCGGGACGGGAAGTTCGCAAAGGAGATCGTCGGCGTGGAGATCCCCCAGAAGAAGGGTGACCCGGTGGTCTTCAAGGTGGACGAGGAACCCGGCCGCGGGAACGTCGCGAAGCTTCCCGCCCTGAAACCGGTGTTCCAGAAGGAGGGCACGGTAACGGCAGGCAACGCCTCGACCATCAACGACGGGGCGGCGGCGGTGCTGGTGATGTCGGGCGAGAACGCAAACCGCCGGGGCATAAAGCCCCTCGCGAGAATCCTGGGCTATGCCACGGCCTCCCTCGAGCCGGTGTGGTTCACAGTGGCCCCGATCGACGCCATCCGGAAACTCCTCCGGAAGACCGGGGTCGACAAGGAGAAGGTGGGCCTCTTCGAAATCAACGAGGCGTTCGCGGGCGTGGCGGTGGCCGCGATCCGGGGCCTCAAGCTCGACCCGGAGAAGGTGAACGTGAACGGAGGTGCGGTATCGATCGGACACCCGATCGGCGCGTCGGGTGCGAGGATTCTCACGACGCTGCTCTATGCCATGGAGGACCGGAACGAAAAGCTCGGGATCGCGTCCCTCTGCATAGGGGGCGGCGAGGCGGTCGCGATGCTGGTGGAGAGGAGCATATGAACATAAAAACGATCGGGGTCGTCGGCGCGGGGCAGATGGGCGGAGGAATCGCGCAGGTTTCCCTCATGAGCGGGTTCACTGTGCTGCTCAACGACGTTTCCGGGCCGGCCCTCGACAAGGGGCGCGCCGGGATCGGGAAGGGCCTGGACATCCTCGTCCGAAAGGAGAAGATCACGGCGGCGGACAAGGAGAAGATGCTGGGGAGACTCGTCGCCACGACGAACCTCTCCGATTTCTCCGTCTGCGATATCGCGGTCGAGGCGGCCACGGAGCGGCAGGACCTGAAGCTCACGATCTTCCGGACGCTGGACGAGGTCGTCCCCGCGGGGAGGATCCTGGCCACCAACACCTCCTCGATCTCCATCACGGGAATCGCCGCCGCGACCCGGCGGCCGGAGAAAGTAATCGGGATGCACTTCATGAACCCGGTTCCGCTGATGAAGCTGATCGAGGTCATCCGGGGGCTTCAGACCTCGCAGGAGACGTTCGACGCGACGATGGAACTTTCCCGGCGGCTCGGGAAGGAGCCCGTTCCCGCCAACGATTACCCGGGATTCATCGCCAACAGGGTCCTGATGCCCATGATCAACGAGGCCGTGTACGCGCTCATGGAAGGGGTGGGGACGGCCGAGGACATCGACTCCATCATGCGGATGGGGGCGAACCACCCGATGGGGCCGCTCGCGCTCGCCGACCTCATCGGGCTGGACACCTGCCTCGAGATCATGAAGGTGCTCCAGGAGGGTCTTGGGGACCCGAAGTACCGTCCCTGCCCGCTGCTCAGAAAACACGTGGAGGCCGGTTACCTCGGGAAGAAGGCCGGCCGCGGCTTCTACATTTATCCGAAGGCATAGGGAGGAAAAAATGGAATACGCGAATCTCCTGGTTGCGGTCTCCGACAGGATCGCGACGATCACGATCAACCGGCCCGGCTCGCTGAATGCCCTGAACCAGGCGACGATGCGGGAGCTTTCCGCAGTCCTCGGGGACCTGGCGGAAAGGGAAGACGCGGGGGTCGTCCTGCTGACCGGGTCCGGGGAGAAGGCGTTCGTAGCGGGCGCGGACGTCTCCGAGATGCGACACTTCACAGCCAGGCAGGCGTTCGAGTTCACCCTCTTCGGACAGGGGGTTCTCGAGCGTATCGAGCGGCTCCCGCAGCCGGTGATCGGGGTGATCAACGGGTTCGCGCTGGGCGGGGGGTGCGAGCTGGCGATGGCGTGCGACCTCCTGATCGCGGCCGACACCGCGAAGTTCGGGCAGCCCGAGGTCAATCTCGGAATCATTCCGGGGTACGGCGGGACCCAGCGGCTTCCGCGGCTCGTGGGGCGGAACATCGCCAAGGAACTCGTGCTGACCGGGGAGATGATCACCGCGCAGCGGGCATACGAAATCGGGCTTGTCAACCGGGTCGTGCCGCGCGCGGATCTGATGAGCACCGCCCGGGAAGTGGCGGCGAAGATCCTTTCCAAGGGGCCGTTCGCCGTCCGCCTCGCGAAGATGGCGATGAACCGGGGACTGGATCTCGACCTTTCCAACGCCTGCGCGCTGGAGGCCAACGCCTTCGCCGTGAGTTTTTCCACGGCGGACCGCGTCGAGGGGATGGCCGCCTTCCTCGAGAAGCGGAAAGCCGCCTTCACGGGCAAGTAAGAAAGAGCCAACCACCAGACCTCAACAGGGAGACTGAGAAATGGTGTTCGACCTTACGGAAGAGCAGAGGATGATCCAGGAGATGGCGCGCAGCTTCGCGCAGAAGGAGGTCCTCCCCAAGGCCGCCGAGCTGGACGAAACCGGACGCTATCCCGCGGAACTCGTGCGCCATATGTCGGAGCTCGGCCTGATGGGGGTCGCCGTCCCGGAAGAGTACGGCGGAGCCGGGATGGACAACATCTGCTACGTGATCGCGATGGAGGAGATCGCGCGGGCGTGCGCCTCCACGGCTGTCATCATGTCCGTCAACAATTCGCTGGTGTGCGACCCCCTCATGAAATTCGGGACGGAAGCGCAGAAGAAGAAGTACCTCGTGCCGCTGGCTTCCGGGCAAAAGCTCGGCTGCTTCGGGCTGACCGAACCGGGGGCGGGGTCGGACGCGGGATCCCAGAAGACGACCGCGGTAAGGAACGGGGACCACTACGTCGTCAACGGGACGAAGAACTTCATCACCAACGCGCCCGAGGCGGACACCTGCATCCTGTTCACGATGACGGACAGGGAGAAGAAGCACAAGGGGATCACAGCCTTCATCCTCGACATGAAGACTCAGGGTATAACCATTGGGAAACATGAGAATAAAATGGGAATAAAGGCATCCCCTACCTCCTCGATCATCCTCGAGGAGGTGAAGGTCCCCGTCGAGAACCGTCTCGGGAACGAGGGGGACGGCTTCAAGGTCGCGATGAACACGCTGGACGGAGGGCGGATCGGGATCGCCGCGCAGGCCATCGGGATCGCCCGGGCCGCACTGGAGGACGCCCTCGCCTACGCGAAGGAGCGAAAGCAGTTCGGCCAACCGATCGCGGAGTTCCAGGCGATCCAGTGGATGCTGGCCGACATGGCCACCGAGATCGACGCGTCAAGGCTCCTGGCCTACCGCGCAGCGTGGCTCAAGGACCGTAAGGCGAAACACTCCAAGGAGTCCGCGATGGCGAAGCTGTACGCCTCCGAGACCGCCATGCGGGCCGGAGTGAAGGGGAT
>CAYILU010000022.1:11224-13708 GCA_964364235.1 uncultured bacterium
GGGTCGGACGCCGGGAGCCTGCAGACCACCGCACTGGAGGACGGGGACCGGTACATCCTCTCCGGCAGCAAGGTGTTCATCACGAACGGCGCTTTTGCCGGGGTGACGATCGTCGCCGCTGTCACGCAAAAGGAGCCCCGGAAGATCGGCGCCTTCCTGGTGGAGCCCGGGACGCCGGGCTTTTCCGTCGGGAAGGCGGAGCGCAAGCTGGGGCTGAAAGGCTCCAACACCGTCTCCCTGACCTTCGACGAGTGCCCCGTGCCGAAGCAAAACCTGCTGGGAAACACCGGCGAGGGTTTCCGGATCGTCCTGGCCGCCCTGGACGGGGGGCGCATCGGCATCGCCTCCCAGGCGCTCGGGATCGCTCGAAGCGCGCTCGATACCGCCACTGCCTACGCGAAGGAGCGGAAACAGTTCGGGCAGTCGATCGCCGATTTCCAGGCGATCCAGTGGATGCTCGCCGAGTCGGCCACCGAGCTGGATGCCGGCCAATTGCTCACATACCGGGCCGCCTGGCTCAAGGAACAGGGGAGACCCTTCACGCGGGAGGCCTCGATGGCGAAGGTGTTCGCGACGGAAGCGGGGAACCGGGCCTGCCACAAGGCCGTGCAGGTGCTGGGGGGGTACGGCTACATCCGGGAGTACCCCGTGGAACGAAACCTCCGTGACATCCGGGTCACGACGATCTACGAGGGGACGTCCGAGATTCAGCGGATCGTCATCTCGCGGTCTCTCCTGAAGTAGGGGGCGGTGGATGCGGAAAGGGGCCATCGGGAAAGGGTACGTCCAGGTCTACACCGGGAACGGGAAGGGAAAGACGACGGCCGCCCTCGGGCTGGCGGTGCGTGCCGCGGGTCACGGCCTGCACACGGTGATCCTCCAGTTCATGAAAGGGTGGATCGACTACGGGGAACTCGAAGGGGTCAGGATGCTTGCCCCGCATGTGGAAATTCACCAGGCGGGCAGGGATACCTTCGTGAACCGGAAGAACCCCGACCCCGAGGACACGCGGCTGGCGCGGGAGGGGTGGGAGCTGGCGAAAAAGGCGATCCTGGGGGGAAAAGCGGACATCGTGGTCCTCGACGAGATCAACTGCGCGATCGATTTCGGCCTGCTCCCGCTCGAAGAGGTCATCGAGGTCATCAAGAGAAAGCCGGACGGGATGGAACTGGTCCTGACCGGGAGGGGAGCCCCGCAGGAGCTGATCGAGGTCGCCGACCTCGTGACCGAGATGAGGGAGGTCAAGCATTATTACGCGAAGGGTGTCGATGCCCGCGTTGGCGTGGAGCGCTAACATCACGGGGAGGGCGAGCCGGTGTACGAAAAGAAAAAAACCGTAAAGATCGCGAATGAGAAGGGACGGTGGGAGAAGGAGACCCTGGGGAAGACGTTGTCGCGTTCTCCGGGGCGGATCCCGCGGTTCTCGACGGTGTCGGACATGGAGATCGCAGCGCTCTACACGCCGGACAATACCGGGGAACTCGACTACGCCCGCGATCTTTCGTTCCCCGGGGAATACCCGTTCACTCGAGGCGTCCAGCCCTCGATGTACCGGGGGCGCCTATGGACGATGCGGCAGTTCGCGGGGTACGGGTCCGCGGAGGACACCAACGCCCGGTTCAAGTTCCTCCTGGAGCAGGGGCAGACCGGGCTTTCGACCGCGTTCCACTTCCCGACGCTCATGGGGTACGATTCCGATTCGCCGCGCTCGAGGGGCGAGGTCGGAAAGTGCGGCGTGGCCATCGACTCCCTGAAGGACATGGAGATCCTGTTCGACGGGATCCCGCTCGACAAGGTCACCACCTCGATGACGATCAACGGCCCCGCCGCGATGATCTTCGCCATGTACCTGGCCGTCGCGGAGAAACAGGGGGCTTCATTCGAAAAACTCGGCGGCACGATCCAGAACGACATCCTCAAGGAGTACATCGCGCAGCACGCGTGGATCTTCCCGCCAGAGCCGTCGATGCGGATCATCACCGACATTCTGGGGTACTGCGCCGAGCGGGTCCCGAAGTGGAACACGATCAGCATCAGCGGATACCACATCCGGGAGGCGGGCTCCACTGCGGTCCAGGAACTGGCGTTCACCATCGCGGACGGGATCGCCTACGTCCAGGCGGGGATCGATGCCGGCATCCCCGTGGACAAGTTCGCCCCGCGGCTTTCCTTCTTCTTCAACGCCCACATGGACTTCTTCGAGGAGGTGGCGAAGTACCGGGCCGCCCGCCGGATGTGGGCGCGGATCATGAAGGAGCGTTTCAAGGCCCGGGACGAGAACTCTTGGTGGCTTAGATTCCACACCCAGACGGCCGGCTGCTCGCTGACCGCGCAACAACCGTTGAACAACGTGGTCCGGGTCGCGCTCCAGGCGCTCTCGGCGGTCCTGGGCGGCACCCAGTCGCTGCACACCAATTCGATGGACGAGACGCTCGCGCTCCCGACCGAGCAGGCGGCGACCGTGGCGCTGCGCACGCAGCAGGT
>CAYILU010000023.1:0-12847 GCA_964364235.1 uncultured bacterium
TGCCGGATGACGCCCTCGTCGGAGGCGCCGGGCGGGACGGCGGAAGGCTCCGGCTCCGGGAGTGAAATCGGATCGACCGGCTTCACGCCCCCGGTCATGTCGATGGCCGCCTCGATCACCTCGTCCATGTGTCGCACGAAGAGGATCTTGAGGCTCTTCCGGATCTTCGCCGGGATCTCCGCCATGTCCTTCTCGTTCTCGGCCGGCAGGATCACGGTCCGGATTCCGCCGCGGTGGGCCGCCAGGAGCTTCTCCTTGACCCCCCCTATAGGGAGCACGCGCCCGCGCAGGGTGATCTCGCCCGTCATCGCCAGGTCGTTCCTTGCCGGGACCCGCAGCAGCGCGGAGGCCAGCGCCGTCGCCATCGTCACCCCCGCCGAGGGGCCGTCCTTGGGGATGGCGCCCTCCGGCACGTGGATGTGGATGTCGAACTTCTGGTAGAAGAGCTTGTCCAGCCCCATCCGCTCGGCGCGGGTGCGGATGTAGGAGAGGGCGGCGTGGGCGGACTCCTGCATCACCTCGCCCAGCTTCCCCGTCACTTTCAGGTTTCCCTTGCCGGACATGAGGGCGACCTCGATCAGCAGGAGCTCGCCGCCGAACTCCGTCCAGGCAAGCCCCGTCGCCAGCCCGATCTGCCCCTTCTCCTCGGCCTCGCCGTACCGGTACCGGGTGGCGCCCAGGTAGCCCCGGACCGACTGCGGGGTCACGCGGACCTTCTCGGTGTCCGGGTGCTTGACCACCTCCCGGGCGATCTTCCGGCAGATCGAAGCGATCTCCCGCTCCAGGTTCCGCACCCCCGCCTCGCGGGTGTAGTACCGGATGATCTGGAGGATCGCGCTGTCGGAAAAAACGACCTTCTCCGGCGACAGGCCGTGCTCGTCGAGCTTCTTCCGGAGGAGGTGGTTGCGCGCGATGTGGAGCTTCTCGACCTCGGTGTAGCCCGGCAGGCGTATGATCTCCATCCGGTCCTGCAGCGGGGGCGGGATGCCGTGCAGCAGGTTCGCCGTGGTGATGAACATCACGTCGGACAGGTCGTAGTCGACGTCCAGGTAGTGGTCGTTGAACGTGTTGTTCTGCTCCGGGTCGAGCACCTCGAGGAGCGCCGAGGAGGGGTCTCCCCGGAAGTCCGTCGACATCTTGTCGACCTCGTCGAACAGGAACACGGGGTTCAACGTCCCGGCCTTCTTCATCTGGTGGATGATCTTCCCGGGCAGCGCCCCGATGTAGGTGCGGCGGTGCCCCCGGATCTCCGCCTCGTCGCGCACGCCGCCCAGCGACATCCGGACGAACTTGCGCTCCGTCGCCCGGGCGATCGACCGGGCCAGGGAGGTCTTCCCCACGCCCGGGGGGCCCACGAAGCAGAGGATCGGACCCTTCAGCTTGGGCACCAGCTTCCGGACCGCCAGGTATTCGACGATCCGCTCCTTGACCTTCTCGAGCCCGTAGTGGTCCTCGTGCAGGACCTTCTCGGCCGCGTCGATGTCGAGCTTGTCCTCGGTCCGCTCCTGCCAGGGGATCGAGATGAGCCAGTCGACGTAGTTGCGGCTCACGGTGGCCTCCGCCGACATCGCGGACATCATGCGGAGCTTCTTGATCTCCTTCTGTGCCTTCTGGACCGCTTCCTTGCTCATCCCCTTCTTCTTGATCTTCTCGTCGAGCTCGTCGAGCTCCGTCCTCCCCTCGTCACCCTGGCCGAGCTCCTTCTGGATGGCGCGCATCTGCTCGTTCAGGTAGAACTCCCGCTGCGACCGCTCCATCTGCTTCTTGACGCGGCCCCGGATCTTCCGCTCGATCTCGAGGATCTCGATCTCCCCCTCCATCAGCGCGAGGAGCTTCTCCAGCCGCTCCCTGTCCGTCTCGAGATCGAGTACCACCTGCTTGTCGGAGAGCTTGATCGGCAGGTTCGCCCCCACCGTGTCGGCGAGCCTGCCCGGCTCGCGGATCGCGCTCACCTGGGTGATCACCTCGGTGGAGATCTTCTTGCTGAGCTTTGCGTAGTTCTCGAAGGACGACAGGACGTTCCGGACGAGCGCCTCCGCGTGGGGGCCGGTGACGGGCTCCGGGAGGATCTCCTCGGAGCTCACCTGGAAGTACCGGTCGTTGGGCAGGTAGTGGAAGACCTTCGCACGCGCCCGCCCCTCCACGAGCACCTTGACCGTCCCGTCGGGGAGCTTGAGGAGCTGGATGATGTGGCTGACGGTGCCGATGCGGTGGATGTCCTCCTCGGACGGCTCGTTCGTCGAGGCGTCCTGCTGCGCGGCCAGGAAGATCAGGCGGTCCGTGGAGAGGGCCGCGTCGAGCGCCGCGATCGACTTGTCGCGTCCCACGAAGAGGGGGACCACCATGTGGGGGAACACGACGATGTCGCGCAACGGGAGCAGCGGCAGGATCTTTTTCCTGTCTTCCATCGAACCCTCCATGGCGCGGCCGGCCCCTCCCCTGCGCGGGGGAGACGACCGGCGTCACGCCAGCTCGGCCTTCTTTCCCTGCACGATCTCCGGGGGGACCTTGCCGCTGACGACGTCTTCCGAGATGATGCATTTCTTGATGTTGCTCTGGGAGGGGATCTCGTACATCACGTCGAGCATGATGTGCTCCAGGATGGACCGCAGACCTCTCGCACCCGCCTTCCGCTCGATCGCCTGCCGGGAGATGGTTCGCAGCGCGGGCTCGGTGAACTCCAGCTTGACGTTCTCGAACTCGAACAGCCGCTGGTACTGGCGCACGAGCGCGTTCTTCGGGCGCACGAGGATCTGCACCAGCGCGTCCTCGTCAAGTTCGTGCAGCGTGGCCAGCACCGGGAGGCGCCCCACGAACTCCGGGATCAGCCCGTACTTGATGAGGTCCTCCGGTTGGACGGACTCGAGCAGCTTGCCGATGTTCCTCTCCGTGCGCGACACGATCTCCGCGCCGAACCCCATGGTCTTCTTGGAGGTCCTCCGCTCCACGACGCCGTCGAGCCCGATGAACGCCCCGCCGCAGACGAAGAGGATGTTCGTGGTGTCCACCTTGATGAAGTCCTGCTGCGGGTGCTTGCGGCCGCCCTTCGGGGGGACGTTGGCGACGGTCCCCTCGAGGATCTTCAGGAGCGCCTGCTGCACCCCCTCGCCGGAGACGTCCCGGGTGATCGAGGGGTTCTCGGACTTGCGCGCGATCTTGTCGATCTCGTCGATGTAGACGATCCCCTTCTGCGCCTTCTCCACGTCGTAGTCGGCCACCTGCAGCAGGGAGAGGATGATGTTCTCGACGTCCTCCCCGACGTACCCCGCCTCGGTCAGCGTCGTCGCGTCCGCGATGGTGAACGGCACGTTCAGGATGCGCGCGAGCGTCTGCGCGAGGAGCGTCTTGCCGCTTCCGGTGGGGCCGAGCAGGAGGATGTTGGACTTCTGCAGCTCGATCCCGTCGGTGGTCCGGGACTCGATCCGCTTGTAGTGGTTGTACACCGCCACCGAGAGGATCTTCTTCGCGCGCTCCTGGCCGATCACGTACTCGTCGAGGGTCTTCTTGATATCGGTGGGCTTGGGGAGCCTGCGGCGCTTCTCGTCGAGGGAATGCTCGACCTCGGCTTCCTCGGAGATGATGTCGTTGCAAAGCTCGACGCACTCGTCGCAGATGTAGACCGTCGGGCCCGCGATGAGCTTCCTCACCTCGTTCTGGGCCTTGCCGCAGAAGGAACAGACCAGCAGGTTCGCCTTGTCGTTGAATTTCCTTGTCAAGGATATCCTCCGTCAATCCACGAGCGGCCTTGCCGACGCCAGCCGCTTGTCGACCACTTGGTCGATTATACCATAGGCCTTCGCCTGCTCCGCCGACATGAAGTAGTCCCGCTCGGTGTCCGCCGCGATCCTCTCCAGGGACTGCCCCGTGTCCCTGGCGAGGATCTTGTTCAGCTCCTCCCGCATCCGGAGGATCTCCTCGGCCTGGATCTTGATGTCGGTGGCCTGGCCCCGCGTCCCGCCCATCGGCTGGTGGATGAGGATCCGGGCGTTGGGGAGGGCCGTGCGCTTCCCGGGCGCCCCGCCGGCCAGGAGCACCGCGGCCATCGAGGCGGCCTGGCCGATGCAGACGGTCGCCACCTTGGGCTTGATGAACTGCATTGTGTCATAGATCGCCATGCCGGCGGTCACCATCCCGCCAGGGGAATTGATGTAGATGTTGACGTCCTTGTCCGGGTCCTCGGCCTCGAGAAACAGGAGCTGCGCGATGACCAGGTTGGCGATGTCGTCGTCGATCGGGTTCCCGATGAAGACGATCCGGTCCTTGAGCAGCCGGGAATAGATGTCGTACGACCGTTCCCCGCGGCTGGTCTGCTCCACGACGATGGGCACAAGGGTCATTCGGCCGCAACCTCCTCCCTGACTTCAGCGTTCCCGATGAGGAACGCCATGACTTTCCGCTCCAGGATCCGGTCCCGCAGGGCGTCCATCCGCTCCTCGTCCCCGTAAATCTCCCGGACCTTCTCGTAGCTCGTCCGCGCGCCGTCGGCGATCTCCTTCATCTCGGCCTCGATCTCGGGGAAGGAGACTTCGATCCCCTCCTGCCTCGCCACCGCCGAGAGGAGCAGGGAGACCCGGACGCTCCGCTCGGCGCCCGGCGCGAACCTCTCCCTCATCTTATCGAAATCCATGTTCACTTTCTTCAGGTCGACCCCCTGGGAGGCCAGCCGGTTCGCCGTGTCCTCGATCATGTTCATGGCCTGCCGGTCGACGAGCGACCTGGGGACCTCGAAGGCGTTTTTTTCGAGCAACCCCTTCCGGATCTCCTCCTCCATGCGGTGTCGCGACCGCTCCTCCCCTTCCGCCGCGAGCCGTTCCCGCAACTTCGACCTGAAATCATCCATATCCTTTATATCATTGAAATTCTTTACGAATTCCTCGTCGACCTCGGGAAGTCGCTTCTCCCGGACGGCGTCCACGGTGACAGGGAAGGAGACCTTTTTCCCGGCGTACTTCTTGTTGGGGAAGTCCCCGGGATAGTCCACCTCGATCGTCTTCCGATCGCCCGCCTTCACCCCCGCGAGGGCCTCCTCGAATTCTTTCCCGAAAGGGTTCGCCCCCCCGAGGATAAGGCTGGAGGATTCGCCGCTTTCGATCGTCTCGCCCCCGGAAACGGAGGAGAACCCGATCTCGACCAGGTCGCCTCCGGCGGCGCCTCGCCCTTCCACCGCGTGATAGTTCGCGAACGATTCCCGGAGGTTCGAGAGGGCGGCGTCCACCTGCTCCTCCTTCACCTCGACCTTCTCCTTCACGACGGGCAGCCCCTTGTACCCCGACGGGGTGATCTCGGGGAGAACCTCGAACGTCGCCGTGAAGGCGAACCCCTCCCCGTCCTTGAGCTTTCCGCCGTCGATCCTGGGCATGGAGAGCACGCGGAGGTTGTTCTCCTTGACCGCCTCTGCGAACGTCTCCTTCATCAGGTGCTCGGCGACGTCCGACTCCACGTGATCCTTGAAGAGCCGCTTCACCATGGACATCGGGGCCTTCCCCTTCCGGAACCCCCGGATGGGCACCCTCTTGCGGACCTCGGCGTACTCCTCATCGATCCGCCTGGCGACCTCATCCGCCGGGACCTCCACCGTAAGCCGCTTCTCCACGCCGCTGATTGTTTCCACGTTTGTCTTCATCGTTCTCTTTTCTTCCCTCTTATGTTAGATAACGACACGCCGTTCGGTGGTGCGAGAGGAGGGAGTTGAACCCTCACGGTTGCCCACCGGATCCTAAGTCCGGCGCGTCTGCCATTCCGCCACTCTCGCACGCGGGTGATGCTTCCGTCAGCGGAAAACTACAGTATATCCGGAAGGTTCCCCAAGGCAAGGCAAAAATGGCGGGGACAGGGCGCTACCGGAGGGTGAGCCCTTCCTCGAACTCCTTGGTGGGATTGTCGAAGCGCATGCCGAAGATGTATGCCCCCTTCGGCTCATCCGCCCCGCGGAACCAGACGACCGTACCGGACACCCGCACGGGGGGATCCCCCTCGACGAAGACGGTCGCGTCCACGCGGTTGCGTGTGACCATCAGGGTGTCGTACATCACGTGGATCCCGTCGGGGGCGAGCTTCGGGGTGACCACCGACATCCCGAGCGCCGAGAGGTCCCTCACGGTCCCCGTCACCGGGGAGGATATTCTTGCCGGGTCCCGGCCGCTCTGGACGGTAAAAACGACTGTTGCCATTCGCTGTCGTCTCTCCTTTCTTCTTCGCTCCCGGGAAAAAAGGGTCACTTGGGAGCCTCTTCCTTCTTCTGTTCGTCCATGCGCCTCAAGCCTTCCATCATCAGCTGCATCTCGTCCATCTCGATGGTCCGGAGCTTGGTCGTCTGCCCGTGGGCGATGATGAACGGGCCCTCCTGCCAGTGGAGCAGGCCGTAGAAGGCCTCCTCGCCGGAAAGGCCCCCCACCTCGCAGTGCCGGATGCGCCCGTTCTCGAAGTAGACACGGCCTTCCTCGCCCGTGGCCCCCTTGAGGGTAACACAGGCTGTCTTCAGGCCGAGGTGCAACGTCTGGACGATGTCGGGGATGCCGAGGTTCTTGAGGTCCCCCACCACTCCCGTGCTCGAGCCGGTCGCGGCGCCTTTCCGCCACCGGGTGTCCCTCCGGATGATGTTCCGGATCCGGGCGGCGAGCTCCTTGAGCTCCACCGGCTTGATGAGGTAGTCCTCCGCCCCCAGGTAGAGGGCCTCCACCTTCACCTGGGTCTCGTCCTTCGCGGAGAGGAAGATGACGGGGATTTCGGCGAAGCCGCTCCCCGCCTCCCGCATCTTCCGGAACATCGCGATGCCGTCCATCCCCGGCATCACCACGTCGGAAACCACCAGGTCGGGCTTCTCCTGGGCCATGAGTGCAAGGGCATCCTCCCCGTTGTCCGTGGCGACCACGTCGAACCCCTCGTTCACCAGCTTGAGCTTGAAGAGGGTGAGGTAGTCGACCTCGTCGTCCACCATGAGGATCTTCGGCTTGGCCCCGACCCCGCGGAAGTAGAACTTCCGCTCCACCGCCCCGGTGAAGACCTCGACCACCTCGGGGTCGAACTGGGTCCCCACGTTCTTGTGCAGCTCCTGGATCGCCTCTTCCTTGGAAAGGCTGCGCCGGTAGGGGCGGTTCGCCGTCATCGCGGCGAAGGCGTCCACGACCGCAAGGATCCGGGCGCCGATCGGGATCTCCCTGCCCTTCAGGCCGCTCGGGTACCCCTTCCCGTCGTACCGCTCGTGGTGGTGGATGATGATCGGCCGGATCTTCCACGGGAAGTCGATCGTCTCGAGGATCTTCGCCCCGTTCTCGCAGTGGGACTTGATCATCTTGAAGTCCGCCTCGCTGATCTCCTTTTTCCCGGTGAGGATCTCGCTCTTGATGCCGACCCTGCCGATGTCGTGCAGCAGGGAGGCCACCACGATCTCGTCGATCATCTCCTGGCCGAGCTTCATCTCCTCGGCGACGGAGCGCGCGTACTCCATCGTGATGTGGGAGTTCCCGCCGAAGAACGGGTCGTTCACCTCCAGGAGCCCGACCAGGACGTCGATCGTCTCGATGAGGCAGTGCTTCAGGCGGTCGTCCGTCACGGGGGCCGCAACCGGGGGGCGGTCCTCCCCCGCCGCCTGGATCAGGTCCAGGATCTCCCGCTGGTCGAGGATGAAGTCGGAGGAGCCGAACCGCAGCACGTCGTCCGAACTCTTGATGACCGTGAAGGAGGACGCGACGATGACGCGGGTCTTGGGGGAGAGCCGGTTCAGCCGGCGCTTGAGCTCGACTCCCGAGAAGTCCGGGAGGAACAGCTCGGCGAGGGCGTAGTCCAGAGACGTGTTGGCCGCGATCTTGATCGACTCCGCCCCGCTGCCGGCCAGCGACACGTGGAACCCGTAGTCCGACAGGAGGTTCGCCAGCATGTCGCGGACGCTCGCGTCGTTGCTGATGACGAGAATCGATTTTTTCTTCGTCGACACGCTCCGCCGCCCCGCTACCGCTTCCGGAGATCCTCCCCGGTCATTTCCGGAGGAGGGGGAATTCCCAGCAGTCCCAAAATGGTGGGAGCCAGGTCCTCGAGGGCCCGGTCCTCCTTGAGGATAACACTCTTCCCGGCCGGGTCCGCGTAGATCAGGGGAACGAGGTTGGTCGTGTGCGCGGTGTGCGGCTCCCCCGTTTCCGGGTCCACCATCTGTTCGGCGTTGCCGTGGTCGGCTGTCACCAGCGCGACCCCCCCCAGCTCCCAGACCTTCTCCACGACGCGCCGGAGGTTGTCGTCCACGGCCTCGACGGCACGGATGGCGGCGGACAGGAACCCCGTGTGCCCGACCATGTCGCCGTTGGCGAAATTAAGGACCATCACGTCGACCTTCCCCGAGCCGAGAGCCGCCTCCGCCCGCTCCCCCACCTCGTAGGCGCTCATTTCCGGCTGGAGGTCGTACGTGGGGACGGAAGGGGACGGGACCAGGATGCGCGACTCGCCCGGGAATTCCTTCTCCTCGCCCCCGTTGAAGAAGTAGGTCACGTGGGCGTACTTCTCGGTCTCGGCGATCCTCAGGTTCCGGACGCCGTTGGCGGCGAATACGGAGGCGAGGATGTTCTCCATCGTCTGCGGCGCGAACCCGACCGGGAGGTGAAACGTCTCGTCGTAGGCGGTCATGCACGTGTAGTCCAGGTCCAGGCGCTCCGGCCGGGGGAACCGGTCGAACGCCTCCATGGTGAGGGCCCGCGTCAGCTCCCGGGCGCGATCCGCGCGGAAGTTGAAGAAGATCACGGAATCCCCCGGGGCGATGCGGCCGACGGAGCGGCCGTCCCGCGTGATCACCGCGGGCTCCATGAACTCGTCGGTCTTGCCCGAAGCGTAGGAGGCCGACACCGCGGCCGGCGGGTCGGCGCTCTCCTTCCCCTCCCCCCGCACCATGGCGCGGAAGGCCCGCTCCACGCGGTCCCACCGGTTGTCCCGGTCCATCGCGTAATACCGCCCCCCGACCGTGGCCACCTCCCCCGTCCCGATCTCCCGGATCTTCTCCAGGAGGTTCTCCAGGTGGTGGATGCCGCTGGTCGGCGGGGTGTCCCTCCCGTCGAGGATCGCGTGGACGCACACCCGGGAGACGCACCTCTGCTTCGCCATCTCCAAGAGCGCGTACAGGTGCGTGTGAAGCGAATGGACGCCCCCGTCGGACAGGAGGCCGATAAGATGCAGGGGCTTCCCCTTCTCCCGGGCGGCGTCCATCACCTTGCAAAAGGCCGGGTTGCGGAAGAATTCCCCCGTGCGGACCGCCTTCGAGATCCGCACGATGTCCTGGTAGACGACCCGCCCCGCCCCGATGTTCAGGTGCCCGACCTCCGAGTTGCCCATCTGCCCCGCGGGGAGCCCCACCCGCTCCTCCGAGGCGTGGATGAGCGTGTGGGGGAACTCCGACCACAGGCGGTCGAAGAAGGGGGTGTCGGCAAGGGCGATCGCGTTAGCTTCCGCCTCCTCCCGGTACCCCCACCCGTCCAGAACGATGAGGGCGACGAGCCGTCGTTTCATGTCAGATATTATAGAACACTTCCCTCCCGTCGAACCGGGCCGAGGGCCCCAGCTCCTCCTCGATCCGCAGCAGCTGGTTGTACTTCGCCATCCGGTCGGTGCGGGAAGCCGAGCCGGTCTTGATCTGCCCGGTGTTCAGGCCCACCACGAGGTCGGCGATCGTGCTGTCTTCCGTCTCGCCCGAGCGGTGGGACACCACGGCGGTCCAGCCGGCGCGCTTGGCCATCTCCACGGCGTCGATCGTCTCGGTAACCGTCCCGATCTGGTTCAGCTTGATGAGGACGGAGTTCGCCGCCTTCCCCTCGATCCCCTTGCGCAGGATCTTCGGGTTGGTCACGAAGATGTCGTCCCCGACGATCTGGATCTTCTTCCCCATCTCCTTCGTGAAGAGCTTCCACCCGTTCCAGTCGTCCTCGGAGAAGCCGTCCTCGATGGAGAGGATCGGGTACTGCCGGCACAGGTCCTGGTAGAAGCGCACCATCCCCTCCGCGTCCTTCTTCGACCCGTCCGACTTCCGGAAGACGTACTTCCCCTTCTTCCCGAACTCGGAGGCGGCGGAGTCGAGCGCGATCCCGATCTCCCTGCCCGGCTTGTAGCCCGCCTTCGCGATCGCCTCCAGGATCAGCTCGATCGCCTCGGCGTTCGATTTCAGGTGCGGGGCGAACCCGCCCTCGTCGCCCACGTTGGTGTTCAGCCCCTTCCCCTTGAGAACCTTCTTCAACTGGTGGAACGTCTCGACTCCCATCCGGAGCGCCTCGGAGAACGAGGGCGCGCCCACAGGCATGACCATGAACTCCTGGATGTCCACGTTGTTGTCGGCGTGGGAGCCGCCGTTCAGGATGTTCATCATAGGCACGGGGAGCGTGCGTCCCCCGACGCCGCCCAGGTACCGGTACAGCGGCAGGCCGCAGGCCTCGGACGCCGCCCGGGCGCACGCCATGGAGGTCCCTAAGATGGCGTTCGCGCCGAGCTTCCCCTTGTTCTCCGTCCCGTCCAGGTCGATGAGGATCCGGTCGATCGCCGTCTGCTCGGTGGCGTCGAACCCGACCAGGTTCGGGGCGATCACCCTGTTCACGTTTCGGACGGCCTTCAGGACCCCCTTCCCGAGGTATTTCCCCGGGTCCCCGTCCCGAAGCTCCACCGCCTCCCGCGTCCCCGTCGACGCGCCGGAGGGGACGATCGCGCGCCCCTCCGCCCCGGACTCGAGGCGCACCTCGACCTCGACCGTCGGGTTCCCCCGCGAGTCGAGCACCTGCCTGCCGTGAACGTCGATGATCATCGTCATGCGGAAAAACCTCCTTGGGGTTGAAAATTCACGGGTGGATGAATTCCTTGCCTCTCTGGCGGACGCTGAGCACGGGGCACGGGGCCATGCGGACCACCTTCTCCGCCGTGCTGCCGAAGATCGCGTGCTCCATGCCTGTCCGGCCGTGCGTCCCGATCACGATCAAGCCTGCCGCGGTCTCCCGCGCATTCCGGATGATCTCCCGCCAGGGGATCCCCGAGGCAAGGATCGTATCAAAGTTCCCGAACCCCGGGAAGTGCGCCGCGAGGAACGCGTCCATGCTCTCCCGGGCGAACTGCTCCATGCGGCCCCGGAGCAGCTCCAGCGGGACGTCCCCCCGGAACATCGGGTCCAGCGCGGCGGGCTCGTCGAGGATGTGGAGCACCGTGATCCGGGAGCCGAACCGCTCCGCGAACAGCCTGGCGACCCGCGCGGCCTCCGCGGAACATTCGGAGAAATCGGTGGGGAGCAGGATTTTCGTGAACATGGCCCCTCCGGAAATAAAAACCCCCGGCCACGTGCGGAGCGCGGCCGGGGGAGTGATGTTCCTTTAACGGAAAACCGGGGTTATTTCTTCTTTCCGCCGACCACTTCCTTAAGGGACTTGCCGGCGGAGAACTTGGGGACCTTCGCCGCCTTGATCTTGATCGCCTCGCCGGTCTGCGGATTGCGACCCATCCGGGCTTTCCGGTTGCTCACGCTGAAGGTGCCGAATCCCGTCAAGGCGAGCTTGTCGCCCTTCTTCAATGCCTTCCCCACGGCGGCGATGAAGCCGTTGAGCGCCTTCTCCGCCACAGATTTGCTGATGTCTGCCGACTCAGCCATGGAAGCAACCAGATCCGCCTTCGTCATCTCCTGCCCTCCTTAAAGAGTTTTATCGGGTTCCCGATTCCCGGGAAGCATGGCTGCCGTCAGATCGCCCGGTTTCCGGCTTTTTTAATTAAGTCTGAAAGGAGTTGGGGTGTCAAGGGAATTGTCAGGCGGCGAAGAGCCTGCGGCCCGTGTCCCGCGGCCCCATCAGCTTGAGGAGGAGCATCCCGACGAGGAACCCCCCGATGTGCGCCCACCACGCGACGCCGCCCGAGAGCGCCGAGGTGCGCCCGATGGTCATGGCGCCGCTCGCGAACTGGATCAGGAACCAGATGCCCAGGAAGATGAAGGCGGGGATCTCCACCACCGTGAAGAAGAAGAAGATCGGAACGAGCGTGACGACCCGCGCGCGGGGGAAGAGCAGGATGTAGGCGCCGAGCACCCCCGCGATCGCGCCGGAGGCGCCGACGTTGGGGACCATCGAGTTCGCCTGGAGCAGGACCTGCACGAGAAAGGACGCCGCGCCGCAAAGGAGGTAGAAGACCAGGTAGCGGCCGTGGCCGAGGATGTCCTCGACGTTGTCGCCGAAGATGTAAAGGTAGAGCATGTTGCCGATCACGTGGAGCCACCCCCCGTGGAGGAACATCGCGAAGAGCGGGGTCAACAGCTCCACGGGGTGGGAGGTGAACAGGTGCATGAACCGGTACGGGATGACCCCGTAGGCGGTGATGAAATCGACAGCCTCGTCGCCGAGCGTGAACTGGTACACGAAGACGGCCGAGTTGAGCAGGATCAGCGCGTAGTTGACGACCGGAACCCTCGAGGAAGGGATCGTGTCTCTTATGGGGATGATGGGGGAACGCTCCTTTGGTTTTTCGTGCTGTTATAATAATACGTTATGCCGGATAACAGGACCATGGCGATTTGCATCGCCCTTTCCTTCCTCACGCACCTGGTGATCATGGCCCTCGCGGCCCTTGTCCCCTGGACTTCCCGGGCCGCCGAGAGCGTGATGATAGTGGACCTCGCCGATCTGCCGCGGGCGACGGATTTCCTGCCGCCGAAGCCCGGGATCCTCCAGGGGGGGCGCCCGAAGCCGCCGCCCCCGAAGCCGGAAAAGCGTTCCAGGGCGGAGGCCCGCCCGCCCAGGCCCTCGCGCGTCATGGAGGGTCGCGTGCCCGACCTCCCGGTCAACCCCGCGTTGCCGCCGGAGGAAAAATTCCCCCTTCCCCGCGCCAAGGAGGCCCCGACCGGCGCTACCCGCGA
>CAYILU010000024.1:0-12750 GCA_964364235.1 uncultured bacterium
GGCGGCCTTACGGAACTTCGCGGAAAGCCGGAACGACTTCTCGTCCAGGACGGCGCCCATCCCACCCCCTTCGAGGAGATGAGAGAGATCCGCGAGGAGCCCGTCGCTGACGTCGATCATCGCAGAGACCGACCCGGTCCTGGCCGCTGCGATCCCCTCTTTCCACCGCGCGACAGGGGTCAGGTGCCGGCGCATCGCCTCGAGCCGCCACCCGACGGGCTTGCGGGGCCGCTTCCGGGAAAGGAGCATAAGCCCGAGCCGGGACCAGCCGGGCTCGCCGGTGACGAAGAGGAGGTCGCCCGGCCGCGCGCCGCCGCGCGTGACCGCCTTCCCCGGGGAGACCTTCCCCATGACCGTGAGGGACAGCACGACTCTTTCCCCCCGGCAGGTGTCGCCCCCCATCAGGCGGAGGCCGGAAGGGCGGCCCGCCCGTGCCATTCCGCGGAAGATCCCGGTGAGGAGCTTCACCGGCGTGTCGGGGGGAGCGGCCAGCGCGACGAGATAGCAGACGGGGACGGCGCCCATCGCGGCCAGGTCGGAGAGGTTGGCCATGAGCGCCCGCCACCCCAGCTCCTCGGGAAGGAAATACCGGAAATCGAAATGTGTTCCCTCCACGAGCAGGTCGGTGGAGAGCACCACCTTCCCCCGTGGCGAAGACAGGACGGCGCCATCGTCCCCAATGCCGATCTCTCCCTGCCGGACGGGGCCGCCGAACCGCCGCCTCACGTGATCGATGAACCCGAACTCGCCGAGGTCCCGCAGGCGCCCCGACAAGGGGTCCCCGCGTTTCACCGTTTCTTCCGTCTCCCCGCCGCCGGGGCCCGGAAAGGATCCTTCCGGAGGGCCTTGGCGACAACCTCGTCCATGCTCCCGACGAACGTGAAGGTGAACTGGCGTGCTTCGTGCCGGGGGATCTCCTCGAGGTCCTTCCGGTTCTGCTCGGGCACGATGATCTCCGTGATCCCGGCCCGGAGGGCGCCCAGCACCTTCTCCTTCAACCCTCCGATCGGCAGCACGCGGCCCCTGAGGGTGATTTCCCCGGTCATCGCGACGTCCCGCCTGACGGGAATCCCGGTCAGGGAGGAGATGAGCGCCGTCGCAATCGTGATGCCTGCGGAGGGGCCGTCTTTCGGGATCGCCCCGGCCGGCACGTGGATGTGGATGTCGGAGTTGGAGTGGAAATCCCTCGTCAGCCCCAGCCGCGAGGCCCGCGACCGCGTGTAGGTGATCGCGGCCTGGGCGCTCTCCTTCATGACGTCGCCGAGGGAGCCGGTGATCGTCACGTTGCCCTTCCCCTTGACGAGCGACACCTCGACGAACAGGATATCCCCGCCGGTGGGTGTCCACGCGAGGCCGGTGGCCACGCCGACCTCGTCCTTCTCCCCTTCCGTTTCCGGGAGGAATTTCGGGACCCCGAGGTACTTCGAGATGTTCCTGGGGGTGATCCGGAACGGCCCCTTCTCCCCCTCGGCGATCTTCCGCGCCGTCTTGCGGCAGATCTGCGAGATCTCCCGCTCGAGGTTGCGCAGGCCGGCCTCCCTCGTGTACTGGTGGATGATCGCTAAAATCGCCTTGTCGATCATCCGGAGCTGCTTCTCCTTGACCCCGTTTTCTTCCCTCTGCCGGGGGAGCAGGAACCGCCTGGCGATGGCCAGCTTGTCGACATCGGTGTACCCCGACAGGTGGATGATCTCCATCCGGTCCTTCAAGGCCGGCGGGATGGGGTCGATGATGTTGGCGGTTCCGATGAACAGCGCCTTCGACAGGTCGAACGGGACGTTGAGGTAGTTGTCGCTGAATGCGAAGTTCTGCTCCGGGTCGAGCACCTCGAGCAGGGCGGCGGAGGGATCGCCCCGGAAATCGGCCCCGAGCTTGTCGATCTCGTCCAGCATGAAGACGGGGTTTTTCGTCCCCGCCTGCTTCATCCCCTGGATGATGCGGCCGGGGAGCGCCCCGACGTAGGTGCGGCGGTGGCCGCGGATCTCGGCCTCGTCCCGGATCCCGCCGAGGGACATCCGGATGAACTTGCGCCCCATCGACCGCGCGATCGACTTGCCCAGCGAGGTCTTCCCCACGCCGGGGGGGCCCACGAAGCACAGGATGGGGCCCTTCATCTTGTCCTTGAGCTTGCGGACGGCCAGGTACTCCAGGATCCGCTCCTTGACCTTATCGAGGTCGTGGTGGTCCTCGTCGAGGATCTTCTTGGCCTTGGCGATGTTGATGTTGTCCCGCGTCTCCTTCTTCCAGGGGAGCTCCACCATCCAGTCGAGGTAGGTCCGCACGACCGAGGACTCGGCCGAGTCGGGGTGCATCCCCTCCAGGCGCCGGAGCTGCTTCTCCGCCTCCTTCTGAACCTCCTCCGTCATCCCGGCCGCCTTGATCCTCTCCCGCAGGTCCTCGATCTCCTCGCCCTTCCCCTCGGCGTCCCCCAGCTCCGTCTTGATCGCCTTCAGCTGCTCCCGGAGGAAGTATTCCCGCTGGCTCTTGGACATCTCCTCCTTGGCCTGGTTCTGGATCTTGGCCTGCATGTCCGCCAGCTGGAGCTCCCGGGAGAGGAGGTTGTTCACCAGGCGCAGCCGGGCGACGGGGTCGGCCTCCTCGAGCACTCCCTGCGCCTCCTCGATCTTGAGCCTCAGGTTGCTCGCGACGAGGTCCGCCAGCACGCCGGGATTGCTGATGTTCTCGGTGACCATCAGGATCTCGACCGGCATGTTCTTCAGGGAAAGTATCTTCTCGATCTTCTCCCGGGAGGCGCGCATGAGGGCCTCCACCTCGAGCGACCCGTCCTTGACGGGGGTCTCGACGATCCGCTCGATGCGGACCCGCACCGCGGGCCGGGACTCGAGAAACTCGTGGATCCTCCCCTTCACGACGCCCTGGATGAGGATCTTCAGCCTGCCGTCGGGCAGCTTGAGCATCCGCATGATCATCGCGACGGTTCCCATGCGGTAGAGGTCCTCGACCTTCGGCTCCTCCACCGAGGGGTCCTTCTGCGTCGCCAGGAAGATGTGCCGGTCGCGTGAGAGCGACTCTTCCACCGCCGCGATCGACCCTTCCCGCCCGACGAAGAGCGGCAGCGTCATGTACGGGAAGATGACGATGTCGCGCACCGGCAGGAGGGGGAGGACCGTCGGGATTTCGGGGGACACCTCTTTCGGCCCGCCTCCTTCCTTCCCCTCGGGGTTTTCCGGCTCCTGCCCTTCCTGCTGTCCGGGCGCACCGCTCCCCTGCCCGTCAGGTCTGGTCGGTTCTTCCGCCATCTCGTTCGCTCTCCCCTGTTATTGTGTCGGTCACTTCTCTTCTTCCGTCAGGATCGGTATCCTCCGCTCCCGGCCCCGCCGCTCCAGGATCTTCGGGAGATGAAGGACCAGCACCCCCCCCTTCAAGACCACGGTCATGCGGGAAAGGTTCACGGGGCCGTTCACGTCGAACGCCCTTTGGAACCTCCCGAAGCTCCGCTCCAGGCAGAGATAGGACGCGTCCTCCGACGCCGTGTCCGGCCGCTTCTCCCCGCAGACCTCGATGCGGGCGCCCCTCACCAGGACCGCCAGACTCTCCGCCGGCACCCCCGGGATCTCCATCCGGATGATCACCGCTTCCGGGGTTTCATGGACGTCTGACGGGGGCCTGCAGGCCGTTTCGTCGGAGATGTCCAGCAGCATCACCTGCCCCATCATGCGGAAGTCGCCCCGGCTTTCCCCCTCGACGGCGGTCTTTCTCTTCGGTGTCCTGCTCAACTGATTTTCTCCTTTTTCAGGAAGGCGCGGAGACCCGGCCCGATCTCGGGGTCCTTCAACGCGAATGCGATGTTGGCCATCAGGAACCCCAGCTTGGTTCCCGCGTCGTACCGGACCCCCTCGAAGGCGTACCCGATGACCCGCTCCTCGGAGAGCAGCCCGCGGATCGCGTCGGTCAGCTGGAGCTCCCCTCCCGCCCCGGGCTTCGTTTCCTGCAAAAAGCGAAAGATCGACGGAGGGAGGATGTAGCGGCCGATGATGGCGAGGTCCGAGGGCGCCTTCCCGGGCTTCGGTTTCTCGACCATGTCCACGACCTCGTAGACCCCGTCGGCGATCTTCCTTCCTTCTATGATGCCATAGCGGGAGACGTGTTCCTTCGGAACCTGCTGGATGGCCAGCACGGCCCCGGCGCTGTGCTTCTGGTAGACGTCGATCATCTGCCGGAGGACCGGGACCTTCGAGTCGATCACGTCGTCCGACAGGATGACCGCGAACGGCTCCTCGCCCACCATGTCCATGGTGCGCAGGACGGCGTGCCCCAGCCCCAGCGGCAGGCTCTGCCTCACGTAGAAGAAGTCGCCCATGTCGGATATCGAGCGGATGAGGGAATGGAGCTTCCCGTCCCCCTTCTTCTCGAGGAGGGCCTCCAGCTCGAACGAGACGTCGAAGTGGTCCTCGATGGCGTTCTTCCCGCGACCGGTCACGATGATCATATCCCGGATCCCCGCGGCCCTCGCCTCCTCGACGCCGTGCTGGATGAGCGGCTTGTCCACCAGGGGGAGCATCTCCTTCGGGGAGGCCTTCGTCGCCGGAAGGAAACGCGTCCCGAACCCCGCTGCGGGGAACACCGCCTTTCGGATCATCCTTTCTCCTCCTTCTCCCGCGGCTCCTCGCGCCGGTGCCGCCGGAAGAACTCCTTGACCGCCCCCGGGTCGCGGGTCCACGGCATCTCCGGAAGGTTTGCCCGGAAGACGGCCCCGTAGGGCCTCGATATGACCCTGCGGTCGAGGAGGGCCACCACGCCGAAATCGTCCCCCCGCCGCAGGAGGCGCCCCACTCCCTGCCGAAGGGCAAGCACCGCCTCGGGAAGCTGGTACTCGGGGAACGGGTCCCCGCCCCGCTCGCGGATCGCCTCGATGCGGGCGCTCACCACCGGGTCGGAGGGGGAAGCGAACGGGAGCTTGTCGATGATGACGCAGCGGAGGGATACCCCCGGCACGTCGATCCCCTCCCAGAACGTCCCCGTCCCGATCAGGACCGCGTCCTCCTCTTCCCGGAACGCCCGCAACAGGTGCGAGCGGGGGGCCTCCCCCTGCACGTAGAGCGTGAACGGAAGGGCGTCCCGGAGGCCTTCCTCCAGCGCTCCGAGCACCCGGTAGCTGGTGCACAAAACCAGGGCCCCGCCGCCGGAAAGCGCCAGGATCCCCGCGGTTTCCCGGACGGCGACGGCCGGAAACCCCTCGTCTCCCGGATCCGGGAGCCCGGGCGGTACAAATACCAGCGCCTTGCGGGCGAAGTCAAACTCATTATCCACGATGAGTTCCCCCACATCAACACCGCCGAGACCGACACGCTCCCGGAAATAGGAGAGGTCCCCCGACACGGAAAGGGTGGCCGAGGTCAGGAGGACGGGGGCCCGCTCGGACCACAACACGTCGGGGAGTATCGCGGAAACCTCGACCGGCGTGCGGCAGAAGGTGACCGAGTGGCCGCGCCGCTCCCCCCAGCTCACCGTGCGCTCCGTGCCAAGGGAGAGAATCCCGGAAAGATCCTCGACGAACGACCGGGCTCTCCGCAGGAGCGTTTCCGCGTCGCCGGCAGCAGAAACGGCCTCGCCACGGTTCTCCCCCCCGGCGGCCTTCTGCCCGCCGCAGGCGGAAAGGGCAAGGCACAGGTCCTCTCCCGCGCGCCGCAACTCCCCCACCCCCCGCTCGAAGGAAACATCCGTCGTGGGGTCGGGGAGGAGGAACCGGCCCTTCACCTCCCCGGCGCCCACGGCCCCGAACAGGCTTTCGGCCGCCCGCCGGAATGCTTCCGTGGCGGAAACCGCGGGACGCCACGCCTCCCCGGATTTGCCGCAGGCGCGAAAGAGGTCGCGGCAGAGCTCCTGCGCGCGCCAGAGGGAAACGCTGACGCCGAAAAAGGAGGAGGCGACCTCCTCGATCCCGTGGGCCTCGTCCAGCACGACGACCTCGTGGCCGGGGAGAACGTCGGGGCCGCTTCCCGCCCTCGCGCGGAGGGCCAGGTCGGCGAAGAACAGGTGATGGTTCACCACGACGAGGTCCGCGGCGGCCGCCCGGCGGCGGACCTCCATGAGGAAGCACCGCTCGGCCTCCGCGCAAGAGGACGCATCGCACATCTCGGTCCTGGAGTTGACTTCCCCCCATGCCCGGAAATCGTCGGGTACCCCCGGGCACTCGGAGAGATCCCCCGTTCGGGTCGTCTCGGCGAACGCCAGCATCCGGTCGAAATGTCCCGCCTCCCGGGCGAACTCGAAAAGCGGCTCCGCGGCGAACCGCTTCCAGCGCCTCAGGCACAGGTAGTTGCCCCGGCCCTTCACGACGACACAGGAAAACGGGATCGAGAGCACCTTGCGCACAATGGGGATGTCGTTCTCCACCAGCTGTTGCTGGAGCGTCCGGGTGCCCGTGGAGACGATCGCCTTGCGGGCGGACAGGACGATCGGGACGAGGTAGGCGAGCGTTTTCCCGATTCCGGTGGCCGCCTCCGCCACTAAGATCTCCTCCCGCCGGAGGGCGTCCGCCCAGGCGGCGGCCAGGCGCGACTGCCCGGGCCGCGGCTCGTATCCGCGCAGGCCCGCGGAAAGCGGGCCACCGGGAGTGAACACCTCGCGCACTCTCCGCGCCAGTTCGCTGGTCATGGATTGGAAATTCTAGAGTTCCGGCACAGGAACGAAGTTCCCGAGCTCGACCCGCAGGAGGAACACCTTCCGGCGCATCTCCCCGGACGGGCCGAACTGGAAAATACCCGTCACGCCGCGGAACGTCTTCAGCCTCGGGATCCGATCCCGGGACGTCTCCCCGGCCGAGCGGGCCTCCTTCCCCGTGTCGAGTCCGTAGGCCTCGGCCAGGAACATCGCGCCGTCATACCCCATCGCCTCGAAGCGGGAGGGGGCGGACCGCACCGCCTCCTGGTATTCCGCGCGCAGCTTCTCTCCCGGGATTCCCGGGATCGCGTCGGCGTAGTCCACGGAGAACACCGCCCCCGCCACCGCGTCGCCCGCCTTGCGGATCAGCTCCTCGTCGTTCCACCCCGAGAATCCCGCCACCGGGAGGTAGACATTGTAATAGCGCAGCTGCGAGGCGAGGAGAAAGACGCGGTCCCACCGGTCGGCGATAAGGATGACTTCCTGCTTGAGCTTCATCCTCTTTCCCTTCTCCTTCGTCTTCGCATCGCGCTCGAAGACCGCCGTTCCCACCGCTTTCCTGATGACCTCCGTGAAATCCGTCGCGTCGGACTCGTAGGAGACGACCCTGCTCACCCGGATCCCCGTCTCCCTGGCCGCGGAAATCACCGCCCCCGAGAACCCCTTCCCGTACCCGTTCTCCGGGTAAAGCAGGAGGACATTGGACTGCCCGTTCCGCTGCAGGTACGAGAGGACCGCCCGGGCCTCCTGAATCGGGGAGAGGCCGAAACCGTAGAGGAACGGCTTCTCCGGGATCCCCTTCTGGCCAAGGTAGAGGACCGGCGGCGACTTCGGGCCGAACGCGACCCCGACGGACCGCCCTTCCTCCCCGGTCAAAGGCCCCAGGAACCCGACGACGCTTCGATCCGACGAGGCGGAGAGGAATTCCTTCCTGGCGCGTTCCGGTTGCCCCCCGGTGTCCACCCACCGGAGGACCGGCAGCTTCGCGTCGGAACCTTTCTTGCGCATCTGCTGCAGGGCGACCTCCGCGCCGGAGAGCACGGCGAAGCCGATGTCGGCGAGCTTCCCGCTCAAGGGGAGGATCCCCACGATCTTGGGGCGCGGGGAGAGGATCTTCTCCAGCCGGTAGAGCTGTTCCGCGGCCTCCTGTCCTTTCTGCCCACCCGCCCGCGCCGCCCTCTCGAACGCGAACGCCCCCATGCCCATGAACCCTTTCCGGGAGGCCGCCTTCCCAAGGGTCAGGAACAGGTGGGCCTTGACCCCCGGCTCTTCCTCCGACTCCGCCGCGTCCCGCAGCGCTGCGATGTCGGCCAGTCCGTCGATCAGTGCGTCCTGTTCCGCGCGGATCCTGGCGGCCTCCTCCGTGGTCCGCGCGGACGAGACCGCCCGGCGGAACAGCCCCATCGCCTGCGCCACCCTGCCTCCCTCCACGTCGGCGCGGGCCATGACAGCGAGGAGCTTCGGGGGATCCGCGTGGATGTAATGCCGCTCCAGCAGGTATGCCGCGACCTGGCGCGCCTCCGATTTCCACTGCATGCGCTGGTACAGGCGGAACTTGAGGTCCATCGCGGAAAGCGCCAGGTACTTTGCCCGGGAAAGCAGGAGGGCCTTGTCCGCCGCGGAGAGGGCAGGCTCGAGCTCGCCCTTGGCGAGCAGGATCTCCCCAACCCGCATCCAGACGAACCCCTTGCGCTCGTTGTCGGGGTAATTGTAGGCGAGGTCGAGAAAGCGGGAGAGGGCCTCCTCCGCCCGGCCCGCCTGGTACTCCATCTCCGCGCGCCAAAACGCGGCGATCGGGATGTTGCGGGAGGCGTCGCGAGAGGCGTCGCGGGACGCGGGGCGGGCGACGGGCACGGTCTCGGCAACGATCGGAATGGGCGGGTCCTCCGCCGCCGATGCGGTGGCGAGCGAAAGGAGGAGGAAAAACCCCAGGACGCCCGCCTTCAACCGAAGATCTCCTTGACCTTCTCGAAGAAGGTGCGGGACATGGGGCCGGGGGAATCTCCCGACAGCTCCTGGAACTCGAGGAGAAGCTCCTTCTGCCGCTTCGTCAGCTTCTTCGGAACATCGATGAGGACCCTGACCACGAGGTTGCCCCTGCGGTGACCGTTGAGGACGGCAACCCCTTCCCCCTTCATCACGAACTCCTGGCCGGACCGTGTCCCGGGGGGGATGACGAGCTTCTTCTTGCCGGAGAGGGTCGGGACCTCGATCTCGTATCCCAGCGCGGCATGGGAAAAGGTGATCGGAACCTCGCACAGCAGGTGCTCCCCGTCGCGCGCGAAGAAGGGGTGCTCGCGCACGGAGATCACGACGTAGAGGTCACCCGGGGAGCCGCCGCCCGGCCCGGCTTCCCCCTCCCCGCGCAGCTTCAGCCGCGTCCCGTTGTCGACGCCCGCGGGGATCTTCACCTTCAGGGACCGCCGTTCCCGGGTCGTCCCGCCGCCGGCGCACTGGGTGCAGTTCTCCCGGATGATCTCCCCGGTCCCCCTGCAGCGGCCACACGGCCGGGTCATCGAGAAGAACCCCTGCTGGACGGATACCTGTCCCCGCCCGTTGCACGCCGCGCAGCGCTCGGGCCTCGTCCCCTTCTTCGCCCCGCTCCCCCCGCACTCCCGGCAGGCCACGGTCCTGGGGACGACGATCTCCTTCTCCGCCCCGAACGCCCCCTCCTCGAACGAGATCTCCAGGTTGTACCGGAGATCCCCGCCACGCCGGGATTTCTGGCGCCCGCCGAAGATCGTCCCAAACCCGAAGAAGTCGTTGATGATGTCTTCCACCCCGCCGAAGTGGAAGTCGCCGAACCCCTCGAACCCGGACCCCTGGCCGGCGGGGCCGGCGTGCCCGTAGGCATCGTACTGCTGACGCTTCCGGGGGTCCGAGAGGACGCTATAGGCCTCGTTGAGCTCCTTGAACTTCTCCTCGGCGCCCTTGTCGCCCGGGTTCCGGTCGGGGTGGTACTGGAGGGCCAGCTGCCGGAAGGCCTTCTTCAACTCGTCGGGGCCGCAGTCCCGTGAAACGCCCAGCACCTCATAGTAGTCGCGCTTGGCCACGTCAGCTCTCCCGCTGCGTGAGACCGGACCCCGGGCCGCCTTCGCGGTCCCGGGCCTCCCCTTCGGGAGGCGCTTGCGCAACCGTCACCTGGGCGGGCCGGAGCAGCCGACCGTTCAGCAGGTACCCCTTCGCCATCTCGGAAAGCACCGTCCCCTCGGGTTTCCCTTCCCCGGGGACCTGGGTGATCGCCTCGTGCAGGTTCGGGTCGAACATCGCCCCTTCCGTGGAGATCTGCTCCAGCCCGAACTTGCGCAGTTCCGCAAGGAGCTGGTCGTACGTCAGGCGCACCCCCGCCAGGAGCCCCTCTACCGCTCCCGTCGCGCCGGCCTGTGACATCGCCCGCTCCATGTTGTCCAGGAACGGCAGGATGGCGCGGAGGAGGCGCTCGTTCCCGAAGGAGACCAGGGCCTCCTTCTCCCGTGCCGCCCGCTTCCGGTAATTGTCGAACTCCGCGGCCAGGTAGACCAGGCGGCTCTTCGTCTCCTCCAGTTCCGCGGAAACGTCCTCGGGGAAGGGCGCTTTCTCCTCCGCCACGCTGTCCCCGGCGGCGAACCCGTCCTCGCCGTCGGGCGTTTCCTGCGGGAGGTCCTTTTCCTTATCCCCCATGGCGGTCCCCTCTCTTGCCGGTCTAAGAGTGATTCACGGAAAAAACGATTGCGGCTTATCGGTGCCCGAGGACGGAGCTTATGAGCCTGGCGGAGTATTCCACCAAGGGGATGACCCGGGAGTAATCCATGCGGACGGGGCCGATCAGCCCGATGCTGCCCACCCTCGAGTCCCCCTGGCTGTAACCGGAGGCCACCACCGAGATGTCGGGAAGCCCCTCCACCGGGTTCTCCGGCCCGATCGAGACCTGGACGGAGTCGTCCTCGAGGGCCCGGTCGAGCAGCCGGACGATGACGCTCTTCTCCTCGAACGCCTGAAGGATTCGCTTGAGCTTCTGGACGTCCTCGACGAACTCCGGCTGCTCCAGGATGTTCGCCCTGCCCTCGACGTACACCTCGGTGGGGTTGCCCTCGTCGAGCGCCCGGGCGCTGAGCTGCAGCGCCCGCTGCATCAGCCGGTCATACCGCGCCTTCTCCTTTTTCATCTCCTGCAGGATCTTCACGCGCACCTGCTGCAGGGAGAGGCCCGCGGCCAGCTCGCCCAGGTAGTTGTTGATCGTCTGCAGGTCGTCGCCCGACAGCTCCCCCTCGCCTGCGATGAGCCGGTGCTCGACCCATCCCGTCTGCGTGACGGAAACCAGAAGGACCTTGTCGGCCCCCGCCTGCAGCAGGTTCAGGGAGCGCAGCGGCTGGCTCGAAAGCCGCGAGAGGACCACGACGCACGCCTGCCGGGAGAGGGTCGAGACGAGGCGGCTCACCTGCCGCACCAGCTCCTCGGACGAGAAAGCCGCATCCCCCGCCATCCTCTGCAGCTTGTCGCGCTCGGGGCGGGCCAGCTTCCGCAGCTCCAGGAGGTAGTCGACGTAATACCTGAAGCCCGCCCCGGTGGGGACGCGCCCGGCGGACGTGTGGGGCTGCGCCAGGTAGCCCATCTCCTCGAGGTCGGCCATGATGTTGCGGATCGTGGCGGGGGAGAGGTGCTGCCCCATTTTCTTGGAGATGGTTCGGGAGCCGACCGGCTCGGCCGTCTCGATGTAGTCTTCCACCACGTGGCGCAGGACCTGCGCCCCGCGGTCGTCCAGTCCTGCGATCACTGCGGCCTTCCGGGGTGCGAAATTAGCACTCCAAAGCTTCGAGTGCTAAAGTTCAATGTACCAACCCGGCGGCGGAAGTGTCAAGGAGGCCTCCCCCCTCGCTATTCCCCGTCCAGCCGGGTCAATCCCTTTTGAAGGGCGTATTCCCGGGCCTCCCGCCACTCCTGCGGGGTAATCCGCCGTCCGATCTCGGGGAATTCGTGCGCCCTGCCGCAGGGACGGTACTGGTCCATCAGGTTCAGGTACGTATCCTTCCCGACCTCCTCCGCGAGGAAGTCGATCACCTTCCGGGTCGTGGAGGCGTCGCCTGGCATCACCAAGTGGCGGACCAGCAGCCCTTTCCGCGCGATTCCGCAGCGGTCGAGGACAAGGGGGCCCACCTGGCGCGCCATCTCCTTCACGGCGGCCCGGACCACCCCGGGGTAGTCGGGGGCGCCGCAATACTTGTTCGCCGGAACGGGATCGAGAAACTTGATGTCGGGCATGTAGACGTCGACCACGCCTTCGATCTCCCGCAGCGTCTCCACCCTCTCGTAGCCGCCGCAATTGTACACCACCGGCAGGGAGAAACCGCGGGCCGCAGCCACGGAGAGCGCATCAACGATCTGCGGGGTGACGTGCGTTGGCGTGACCAGGTTGAGGTTGTGACAGCCCAGGCGCTGAAGGGAGAGGAAGATCCCCGCCAGGGATTCCGCGGAAACGGTCTCGCCCTCCTCGAAGTGGCTGATATCGACGTTCTGGCAGAACGCGCAGTGGAGGTTGCACTGGGAGAAGAAGACGGTTCCGGAGCCGTTGAACCCCGTCAGGGGCGGCTCCTCCCCGAAATGGGGGCCGAACGACGCCACCCGCGCGAGGCTACCGGTCCTGCAGGCCCCCGGCTCCCCCTTCGTCCGGTCGACGCCGCACATCCTCGGGCAGACGTCGCAGCGGGAGAGGCGGGCGAGGAGGCGGCCCGCCCGTTCCCTCAAGCCCTCCGGGCGCATCGCGTTCACGGGAGGGGGGCGCCCGCCGACGACCCGTTCCCGTCTTCCCGAAACTCCACCAGGTCGCCGAGAGAGGTCCCCGTCCCCGCGATCACGCCGCCGGGAAGCTCGAGCGCGCCCATCGCGTTCCGGAAGCGCCTCGTGACCCGGTTCGGCGGCAGAGCCGGGTACAGGCCGATCGCAATCCCCCGCGTATCCAGGAAGAGCACGTCGACGGGGTAACGCATCCCGAGGGTATGGACGCTCCCGCAGGGGGCGATCCACAACCCCTCGCCCTCCCCGGGCGGCCGCGAGAAAAGGAGCCCCGCAAACCTCCGGAAGAAGGTCTGCGCCTTCCCGGCGCGGTTCGCAAGGATTTTCCCCTTCGTCCGGTTGACCACGATCATCGCT
>CAYILU010000025.1:0-499 GCA_964364235.1 uncultured bacterium
GCCGCGGGGAGGCCCACCTGCGCCTGGTCGCCATCGAAAAGGCCCTTGCCGGCTTCCCGCAGTGGGAGATCCCGGGGGACGCCGTCGCGGCGATCCGGCACGGCGGTTCTCCCGCCCCCTGGCTCGCCGACCGCGACCCGGGGACGTCGTCGGGCGTGGTCCTTCTCACGCACGTGAAGGAGGGACCCGTCGCCCTCGTGGAGCGAGTGGGAGGCGGGCTATGGAGGATCCTCCGGGGCATATGAATTTACTTCCCCACGGGGATGTGTTATAAAATTCGGACACGGCAAATCATTATTATTTTCTGATCCTTTGAAAGGGGAAGGGCGAATCGCAATGGGCCTCGAAACGGAAAAGAAGAAAGACCTGATCGGCAAATTCAGGGTGCACGAGTCGGACACCGGATCGCCCGAGGTCCAGATCGCCCTCCTTACCGAGAGGATCAACGAAATCACGGATCACCTCAAGTTGCACAACAAGGATTTCAACTCAAGGCGGG
>CAYILU010000025.1:509-12584 GCA_964364235.1 uncultured bacterium
CGGGGGCTGTTGAAGCTGGTCGGCCAGAGGCGGCGCCTCCTCGATTACCTGAAATCGAAGGAATCGCTCCGGTACAAAGCCGTGGTGGAAGCGCTCGGCCTGCGCAAGTAATTCGGGAAACGCAAGCAACCCACATCATCCAATCGCTGCCGACGCGGCAGAAGAAGGGGACTTAATAAATTGGGAAACGTGTACGAAAAAGAGGTGTCGGGCCGCAAACTGTCCATCGAAACCGGAGTGGTAGCCAGGCAGGCGGGCGGGTCCGCGGTCGTGCAGTACGGCGAGTCGGTGGTCCTGGTGACGGCGTGCGGGACCGAGACGCCGCGGCAGGGGATCGATTTTCTCCCCCTGGTCGTGGACTACGTGGAAAAGACGTTCGCAGTGGGGAAGATCCCCGGCGGGTTCTTCAAGAGGGAAGGGAGGCTCTCGGAGTACGAGGTGCTGACCTCGAGGCTCATCGACCGGCCGATCCGGCCGCTCTTCCCGAAAGGGTTCTACAACGAGACCCAGGTGATCGCCACCGTCCTCTCCGCGGACAAGGAGAACGACACGGGGATCCTGGCGATGATCGGGGCTTCGACGGCGCTGACCCTCTCGGACATCCCGTTCCAGGGGCCGATCGCCGGCGCCCGGGTGGGCCGGATCGACGGCAAGTTAGTGATCAACCCCATCATCCCCGATTTCGCCCGCAGCGACCTGAACATCTTCGTGGCGGGGAGCCGGGACGCCATCCTGATGGTGGAGGGGGAGGCCTCGGAGGTTTCGGAGGAGGAGGTGCTCGACGCGATCCTGTTCGCCCACGAGTCGCTGGCGCCCATCCTCGAGATCCAGGAGCGGATGCGTGAGGAGGTCGGCAAGCCGAAGCGCGTGTTCGAGAAGAAGGAGCTTTCCGGGGAGGACCTCCGCAAGATCGCGGAGACCGGAGAGGCCGGCCTCCGGGCCGCCTACGAGCTCCAGGTCAAACAGGACCGGCGCAAGCGGATCGACGAGATCTCGGAGGCCGTCCGGAACGCGTTCGGCGAGGAGGAGCGCGTCGAGAAGGGCCCGCTTATCGCCGCCGCCTTCAAGAACCTGGAGAAGAAGATCGTCCGCGGGAAGATCATCTCGGAGAAAAAACGGATCGACGGCCGGGGCCTGGCCGACGTCCGGGCCATCGAATGCCGGGTCGGGGTGCTCCCCCGGACGCACGGCTCCGCCCTCTTCACACGCGGGGAGACCCAGGTGCTCGTCACCACGACGTTGGGCACCACGCAGGACGAGCAGCGGATCGACTCCCTCCTCGGCGACTCGACCAAGGCGTTCATGCTGCACTACAACTTCCCCCCGTTCAGCGTTGGGGAGGTGAAGATGCTCCGCGCCCCGGGGCGCCGCGAAGTCGGCCACGGGGCGCTCGCCGAGCGGGCGGTCACCAAGGTCCTCCCCGGCGAGGCCGAGTTCCCCTACACCATCCGGATCGTGTCCGAGGTTCTCGAGTCGAACGGCTCCTCCTCGATGGCGACGGTGTGCGGCGCCTCTCTCGCGATGATGGACGCGGGGGTGCCGACGACCGGGGCGGTGTCCGGCATCGCCATGGGGCTCATCAAGGAGGGGGAGCAGGTCGCGGTGCTATCCGACATCCTGGGCGACGAGGACCACCTGGGGGACATGGACTTCAAGGTGGCCGGGACCGCGAAGGGGGTCACCGCCATCCAGATGGACATCAAGATCGGCGGGGTCAGCAGGGAGATCCTTCTGACCGCCCTGCGGCAGGCCCGGGAAGGGCGCCTCCACATCCTCGGCAGGATGAACGCGACCCTCGACAAGGCGCGCGCCGAGCTCTCCCCGTTCGCTCCGCGCATCTACGTGATGAACGTGAGGACCGAGAAGATCCGGGAAATCATCGGCCCGGGAGGAAAGGTCATCCGCGGGATACAGGAGCAGACCGGCGTCAAGATCGACATCGAGGACGACGGCACCGTGAAGATCGCCGCGGTCGACGCCGCTTCCGCCAAGGCGGCCATCGCCATCATCGAGGGGATCGTCCAGGAGGCCCAGGCGGGGAAGGTCTACGAAGGGAGGGTGCGCAAGATCATGGACTTCGGCGCCTTCGTGGAGATCTTTCCCGGCACCGACGGGCTTCTGCACATCTCCCAGATCTCCAGGAACCGGGTCCGCGCCGTCTCCGACTGCTTCAAGGAGGGGGACGCGGTCACCGTGAGCGTCCTCGAAGTCGACCGCGACGGGAAGATCCGGCTCTCCCACAAGGAGTTCGAAAAGGAAGGGGAGTTCCCGGTCCTTCCGCCCGGCGAGGGGGGGGAGCGGGAGCCCCAGGGCAATCGCGAAGGCAGGGGCGACCGCGACCGTGGGCGCGACAGGGATCGCGACCCCGGGGGCCGCAGAGGCCGGCGCTGAACCTCCAGCTATTTACGAGACACCACACTCACCGATGACGGTCGGAAAAACGGTCCTCGACAGCGGCGTCACGGTCCTCAGCGAGCAGGTCCCCCACCTGCGTTCCGTGACCGTGGGGGTGTGGGTTTCCGTGGGGTCCCGGACCGAGTCCATCCTGGACAACGGCATCGGGCACTTCATCGAGCACATGCTCTTCAAGGGAACCGCCCGAAGGAAAGCCGTCGACATCTCCCGGGAGATCGAATCGGTTGGGGGTTCGATGAACGCCTGCACCGACAGGGAATACACCTTCTTCTTCGCCAAGGCGCTCACGAAGGATTTCCCCCTGGTCGCCGACCTCCTCTGCGATATCTTCCTCGACTCCCGCTTCGACGGCGAGGAACTGGAGCGGGAAAAGGATGTCGTCCTCCAGGAGATCCTCATGGTGGAGGACAGCCCCGAGGATTATCTCCACGATTTCTTCCATGAGTCCTACTGGGGAGGGCACCCCCTGGGGTTCCCGGTCCAGGGGACGTCCGGCACGGTGTCCGCCTTCACACGGGAACGGGTCGTCGCGTACTTCCGGGACCGGTTCCGGAGAGCCGGCACCATCGTCTCCGTGGTGGGGAACCTGCCGCACGAACAGGTCGTGGACGGCTTCAAAAAGGCGCTGGCACCTTTACGCCTCGGCGAACGGATCGTTCCCGACGCCCCACCGGTGCCGGAGCGGGGGGTGTTCCTCAAGGAGAGGCCGCTCGAACAGCTCCACATCGTCCTGGGGGCGCCCTCGGTCTCCCGGGCGAGCGAGCTGAAATACGTCATGTACGTAATGAACGTCATCCTGGGCGGGAGCATGAGCAGCCGCCTCTTCCAGGAGATCCGCGAGAAGCGGGGGCTCGCCTATTCCATCTACTCCTCCATTTCCGGCTACGCCGACTCCGGGATACTGAAGATCTCCGCGGGGACCTCGCGCGACAAGGCCAGGGAGGTTCTTTCGGTTACGGGGGACGTGATCGACGCCGTCCGCGAGGGCCGGTTCGACGACGGGGAGGTGAGCCTGGCCCGGGAGCTGATCAAGGGGAACATGCTCCTCAGCCTGGAGAGCGCGGAATACCGGATGTCCCGCCTTGCGATGAACGAGATGTTCCTGGGGCGGCTCGAGGAGCCCGAGGAGGCCATACGCCGCGTCGAGGAGGTGACCCCGGAGCGGGTCCGTTCACTCGCGTCCACGATGCTCCGCCGCGAACGGTTTTCCCTTGCGGCCGTCGGCGACCTGCCGTCGGCCCCGGCCCTGTCGTTTTAGCCGGATGGGGGACGAGCGCGTGATCCCCGTCCGTCTCGTCCGCGAGGGGAGCGGGGACGTGCTCCCCGCCTACCAGACCGGGGGCGCTTCCGGGATGGACCTGCGCGCCGACGTCGGGAAGGAGATCGTGCTACCCCCGATGGGGCGCGCGCTCGTCCCCACGGGGATCTCGCTGGCGCTCCCCCCGGGCGTGGAGGCGCAGGTGCGGCCGAGGAGCGGGCTGGCGATCCGGAGCGGGGTGACCTGCCTGAACTCGCCGGGGACCATCGACGCCGACTACCGCGGGGAGATCCGCGTCATCCTCATCAATTTCGGGAGCGATCCGTTCACCGTCCGGCGGGGGGACCGGATCGCGCAGCTCGTCTTCGCGCCCGTGCTGCGGGCGTCCTTTCAGGTTGTCGACGATCTAGACCCGACCCCGCGCGGGGAAGGCGGGTTCGGGCACACCGGGGTGTAGTGCGGCGAGACTCCACACCAGGAGGTGGGAATCGTGATCGAACGGTACACGCGGCCGGAGATGGCGAAGATCTGGGAGGCGGAGAACCGGTTCCGGATCTGGCTGGACATCGAGCTCCTGGCGATGGAGGCGATGGTCGAGAAAGGGTGGATCCCCGCCGACGCCCTCGCGCGGGTGCGCAAGCGCGCCCGGTTCGACATTGCCCGGATCGACGAGATCGAGAAGAAGGTCAAGCACGACGTGATCGCCTTCCTGACCTCGGTGTCCGAGCACATCGGGGACGACTCCCGCTTCCTCCACGTCGGGATGACGAGCTCCGACGTGCTCGACACCTCCTTCGCCGTCCAGATGCGGCAGGCGCTCACCGGCCTGATACACGAGGCGAAGGCCGTCTTCGAGGTTCTGAGGAAAAGGGCCCTCGAGCACAAGGGCACCGTGATGATCGGCCGGACCCACGGCATCCACGCGGAGCCGGTCACCTTCGGCCTCAAGATGGCCCTGTGGGCCGACGAGATGCGCCGGAACATCGTCCGCCTCCGGCGCGCGCGGGACGTGATCTCCGTGGGGAAGCTGTCGGGGGCCGTCGGGACGTTCGCCAGCATCGACCCGTTCGTGGAGGAGTACGTCTGCAGGAAACTCGGCCTTTCGCCCGCCCCCGTCTCGACCCAGATCGTGCAGCGGGACCGCCACGCCGAAGTCTTTTCCACCCTCGCGATCGTGGGGTCCTCGCTGGACAAGTTCGCCACCGAGATCCGCCACCTGCAGCGGACGGAGGTCCTGGAGGTCGAGGAGTTCTTCTCCAGGGGCCAGAAAGGATCCTCCGCGATGCCGCACAAGCGGAACCCGGTGCTGTCGGAAAACATCTCGGGGCTTTCGCGCCTGCTTCGGGGGTACGCGGTCACCGCGATGGAGAACGTCGCCCTCTGGCACGAGCGCGACATCAGCCATTCCTCGGCGGAGCGGGTGATCGCGCCGGACGCCACGATCGTCCTCGACTTCGCCCTCGCGCGATTCCGGGGGCTGATGGAGAACCTGCTGGTCTACCCGGACCGCATGAAGAAGAACCTCGAGAGGACGCGGGGCCTCATGTACTCCCAGCGGGTCCTCCTGGCCCTTGCCGCAAAAGGGCTCTCGCGGGAGAAGGCCTACGAGGTGGTCCAGAAGTCCGCGATGGAGGCGTGGCGCGGCGAGAAGGAGCTATCATCCCTCCTGTGGAAGGACCGCGAGGTTCGGGCGCAACTCACCAGGGAGGAGTTTGACGACCTGTTCGACATCCGGTATTACCTGAAAAGCATCGACGCGATTTTCGACCGGGTGTTCGTCCGCAAAGGGGGTACGGCGTGAAGGCGCGCATCTACGTGACGTTGAAGAACGGGGTGCTCGATCCCCAGGGGAAGGCCATCCAGCGCTCCCTCTCCCATCTCGGCTTCGAGGGGGTGGAGGAGGTGCGGGTCGGCAAGTTCATGGAGGTGGGGCTCGCATCCATGCCCCGGGAGAAGGCGGAGGTGCTGCTCCAGGAAGCCTGCCAGAGGCTCCTGGCCAACACCGTCATCGAAGATTTCCGATTCGAGATAGAAGGGTGACGTGAGGCCATGAAGATCGCCGTCCTGGTCTTTCCCGGTTCCAACTGCGATCACGACGCCTACCACACCCTCAAGCACGTCTTGTCGGCCGACGCCCGATTCGTGTGGCACAAGGAGAGCGATATCTCCGGCTTCGACGCGGTCGTGATCCCCGGCGGGTTCACCTACGGGGATTACCTGCGGACCGGCGCGATGGCCAAGCTCTCCCCCGTCATGGGCGCCGTGAAGCGGTTCGCCGCGGCGGGCGGCCCCGTGATCGGGATCTGCAACGGCTTCCAGATCCTCCTGGAGTCGGGTCTTCTTCCCGGGGCGATGATCGCCAACGAATCATTAAAATTCATATGTGAATACGTTAATTTAAGAACGGAAACATCAACCACTCCTTTCACAAAACAAATCCCGGAAAAAACGGTCCTCAAGATCCCGATCGCCCACTACCAGGGGAACTATTTCGCGGACCGCGAGACCCTTGCCGCACTCGAGGCGAACGGGCAGGTGGTGTTCCGCTACTGCGACCCCCTCGGGAACGCCTCCCCCGAGTCCAACCCGAACGGCTCGGTGGGCAACATCGCGGGGATCTGCAGCAAGGGCCGGAACGTCCTCGGGATGATGCCCCACCCGGAGCGCTGCGCGGAGGAGGAGATGGGGAGCACCGACGGAAAGAGGCTCTTCACGTCGATGATCGAATGGGTCGAGGAGAAGGGGAAATGAAGGAAATCCCCGTGACAAAGGAACTGGCCCGGGATCACGGGCTCTCGGAAGAGGAGTTCGGCCGCATCCGGAAGATCCTGGGGCGCGACCCCACCATCACCGAACTGGGCATCTTCTCGGTGATGTGGAGCGAACACTGTTCCTACAAGAGCTCGCGGGTCCACCTCAGGAAGTTCCCGACGAAGGGGCCGCGCGTCCTGCAGGGGCCCGGCGAGAACGCCGGCATCGTGGACATCGGGGAGGGGCTGGCCGTCGCGTTCAAGATGGAGAGCCACAACCACCCCTCCTACATCGAGCCCTACCAGGGGGCCGCCACCGGCGTGGGCGGGATCCTGCGCGACATATTCACTATGGGGGCAAGGCCCATCGCGCTGCTCGACTCCCTTCGGTTCGGCCGGATCGATCACCCCAGGACCCGGTACCTCGTCGACGGAGTCGTCTCGGGAATCGCGGGGTACGGCAACTGCATCGGCGTCCCCACCGTCGGCGGGGAGGTCTACTTCGACGAGTGCTACGACGGGAACATCCTCGTCAACGTGTTCACCTTGGGGGTGGTCCGGCACGACCGGATCTTCCGCGGGACCGCGTCGGGGATAGGCAACCCCATCATCTACGTCGGGTCGAAGACCGGGCGGGACGGCATCCACGGCGCGACGATGGCCTCTGAGGAGTTCGACGAGAAGTCGGAGGAGAAGCGGCCCACCGTCCAGGTGGGGGATCCCTTCACGGAGAAGCTGCTCCTCGAGGCCTGCCTCGAGCTGATGAGGACCGACGCCATCGTCGGGATCCAGGACATGGGCGCCGCGGGGCTGACCAGCTCCTCCTTCGAGATGGCCTCCCGGGCGGGGACCGGGTTCTCGATGGACCTGGACCGCGTCCCCCGGCGCGAGGAGCGGATGACCCCCTACGAGCTGATGCTCTCCGAGTCGCAGGAGCGGATGCTGATCGTCGCGAAAAAGGGCCGGGAGCGGGAAGTGCGGGAGATCTTCGAGAAATGGGACCTGGACTTCTCGGTTATCGGGGAAGTGACGGGCGACGGGATCGGCCGAATCCGCGCGGGCGGAAGGACCGTGGCCGAGATCCCCGTGGGCGCCGTCACCGACGACGCGCCGGTCTACGACCGGCCGGCGGCCCGGCCGGAGGGGCAGGACGCCCTCCTGCGCCTCGATTGCTCGGCGCTTCCGTTCCCGTCCGACCTCTCCGAGACCTGGAAGCGGATGATGGCCTGCCCGGAGATGGCCGACAAGCGCTGGATCTACCGTCAGTACGATACCATGATCCGGACGAACACCCTGGTCCTTCCGGGGTCCGACGCCGCGGTCCTGCGGGTGAAGGGGACCCGGAAGGGGATCGCCCTCTCCGTGGACTGCAACAGCCGGTACTGCTACCTGGACCCCTACGTGGGGGGGATGATCGCGGTGTGCGAGTCCGCCCGCAACGTGGCCTGCTCGGGGGCGGAGCCCATCGGCGTTTCCGATTGCCTCAATTTCGGCAACCCGGAGAAGCCGGAGATCATGTGGCAGTTCCGATCCGCGATCGAGGGGATGGCGAAGGCGTGCGACGCCTTCCGGATACCGGTGGTCTCCGGGAACGTATCCTTCTACAACGAGACGAAGGGGAAGGGGATCTACCCCACGCCGACCGTGGCGATGGTGGGGCTGCTCGAGGACGTCTCGACCCGCCTGGTCCAGGCGTTCCGCGAAGAGGGGGACCTGGTATTCCTTGCCGGCGCGGACCGGAACGCGGTGGAGCTCGGGGGATCCCTCTATCTGAACGAGATCCACGGAAAGGTGGCCGGCGTCCCGCCCGAGGCGGACCCCGCCCACGAGGCGAGTCTCTGCGGGTTCCTGCGCGCCGCGGCCTCCCGGCGCCTCCTCTCCTCGGCGCACGATTTGGCCGAGGGGGGGCTCGCCTGCGCGCTGGCGGAGTCGTGCGTCACGAGGGACCCCGGGCCGATCGGTGCGAGGATCCGGAACCCGTTCCCCGAATCGGTCCGGGCGGACTTCGCGATGTTCTCGGAGAACCAGGGGAGGGCGCTGCTTTCGTGTCCCCCCGCGAAGAAAGCGTCCCTCCTCGCCGCCGCCCGGGAGTTCCGTATTACAATGGAGGAGTTGGGCGCAGTGGGGGGGACCGTGATCGAAATCGAGGGGATCGCCCGGGTGGAAGCCCCGGAGATGGAAAAGGCGTGGCGCGCGGGGCTGACCGGCGCGCTCGGCTTCGGGGGATAGCGCGGCATGTGCGGAATCTTCGGCGTCATGGGGCACCCGGAGGCGGCCAACCTCGCCTACCTGGGGCTGTACGCCCTGCAGCACCGGGGCCAGGAGAGCGCGGGGATCGCGTGCTCGGACGGCGAGGTGATCACCTTCCACAAGGAGATGGGGCTCGTCGCGGACATCTTCTCCGAGGACATCCTGGGGAGGCTGCCGGGGCACACGGCCATCGGGCACGTCCGGTACTCGACGACGGGGAGCTCGGAGCTGAAGAACGCCCAGCCGTTCGTCGTCGACTTCGAGAGCGGCTCGATCGCGGTCGCCCACAACGGGAACCTGGTGAACGCCCACGTGCTCAAGCAGGAGCTCGAGGTCGGCGGCTCGATCTTCCAGTCGACGATGGACACGGAGGTGATCGTCCACCTGATCGCCCGGTCGAAGCGGGGGCGGATCGAGGAGCGGATCGTCGACGCCCTCAGCCAGGTCCGCGGGGCCTACTCCCTGCTCTTCATCACCCGGGACAAGCTGATCGCGGTCCGCGACCCCCAGGGAATCCGGCCGATGGTCCTGGGGAAGATCAAGGGGGGGCACGTGGTCTGCTCGGAGTCGTGCGCCCTGGACCTCATCGAGGGGGAGCTGGTGCGGGACGTCGAGCCGGGGGAGATGATCGTGATCGACCAGCGCGGCCTCCAGTCCTCCCACCCGTTCTTCCCCGCGCCCCCGCACTTCTGCGTCTTCGAGCACATCTATTTCGCAAGGCCCGATTCGATTTTCGGCGGGGTCACCGTCTACGACGTCCGCAAGCGCCTGGGGGCCGAGCTCGCGCGCGCGCACCCCGTGGACGCCGACATCGTCATCCCGGTTCCCGACTCCGGTGTGCCGGCGGCGATCGGCTATTCCGAGGAGTCGGGGATCCCGTTCCAGATGGGGCTCATCCGGAACCACTACGTGGGGCGGACCTTCATCGAGCCGCAGCAGTCGATCCGCCACTTCGGGGTCAAGATCAAGCTGAACGCGGTCAAGGGAGTGGTGGAAGGGAAGCGCGTCGTGGTGGTCGACGACTCAATCGTCCGGGGGACGACGGGGCGCAAGATCATCAAGATGATCCGCGCGGCGGGGGCCCGGGAGATCCACGTCCGCATCAGCTCGCCGCCCACCTCCTTCCCCTGCTACTACGGGATCGACACCCCGCTCCGAAGGGACCTCATCGCCGCGACGCACAACCTCGAGGAGATCAACACCTACCTCACGTCCGACACCTTGGGGTACCTGACGATCGACGGCCTGCGGGCCTGCATCCCCGGGGACGGGAGGGGGTACTGCGACTCCTGTTTCTCCGGCGATTACCCGGTCCCGCTCGATATGCAGGTGAGCGAGGAGCAGCTCCCGCTGTTCCGCGGCTCCGTAAGGATCTGAAGACAATATCCTTCTTCTCCGGGGAGGCCATACGCCATGTCCCAGCAGCAGACCGGTTCCGGGAACGACCGAAAGCGGTTTCTCGCGCTACTGAAGGAGAAGAGCTACGAAAAGCGCAAGGTCGTCCTCTCCTCCGGGAGGGAGTCCGACTTCTACATCGACTGCAAGCAGACCACCCTCGACGCCGAGGGTGCGGTCCTCTGCGGCCGGCTCTTCTTCGAGATGCTGGAGAAAGGGGAGTGGCCCGAGGCGGTGGGGGGGATCACGCTGGGGGCCGACCCCATCGTGACGGCCGTTTCCCTGACCAGCGCGCTGCGGAACAGGCCCATCCCCGCCTTCATCATCCGGAAGGAGCCCAAGAAGCACGGGACCGCGCAGTGGGTCGAGGGGACGAAGAACCTCCGGCCGGGGATGCGGGTGGCGATCATCGAGGACGTGGTCACCACCGGGGCGTCCACGCTCCGGGCGATCGAGCGGGCGGAGGAGTCGGGGCTGGTCGTCTCCCGCGTTCTCGCCATCGTCGACCGAAACGAGGGGGGCGCCGGCCCGATCGCCGAAAAGGGGTATCGGCTCGAGCCGATGTTCCTGAAAGAGGACGTCGAAAATGCGTGACGCCCGGCTCCGCGCCTGCGCATTCGCCCTGCTTGCCGCGTCCCTCCTTCTTCCCGGGTGCGGGACACGGGTGGGCACCCTGTACGAAAAGGTGCTGGGGTCCCCGAAGTATTCCCGGGCGACCGAGGCGTTCACGCGCACGAAGGAGGTCCATGACGGGCTCGACACGAGGTTCATCCTTGCGGCCACGTGGCTTTCCCCCGAGTGGCTACGCGCGTTCGCGGAGGAGTATTCCAACATCTACTACCTCGACGCGGAGCGGAAGGAGAGGGTCGTCGCACAGTGGAAGGGGGAGTCCGAACGGCACCAGCGGTTCTTCGTGGCCCTGTTCACCCCCGACGAGAAGGGGAACGACCTCGAGAAGCCCGGGACGCTCTGGAGCCTGCGGCTGGTGGGCGCGGACGAGAAGGATTTCGAGCCGGTCTACATCCGGAAGTCGGGCCTGCGGCCCGAGGAGATCTCCCGTTTCTTCCCCTACTCGGGGACCTGGTATCGCGCCTACGAGGTGGCGTTCCCCAAGGAGGCGGGGGAAGGGACCCCGGCCAAGGCCGGGGGGCCTCGCCTCAAGCTCGTCCTCTCCGGCGTTCAGGGCCGGGCCGTCCTCGCCTGGTAGAAGGGAGGCTAGAACCGGGTCCGGCGGGTCAGCGTGTCCTTCCTCCCGTGCTCGTCGTCCAGGTAGGGGTAGTCGATCGTCGTGTGGAGCCCCCGGCTTTCCTTGCGCTGCATCGCGCAGCGCACGATGAGCTCGGCCACGGTGCAGATGTTGCGCAGTTCCAGGAGATCCCCCGTCACCTTGAAATTCCAGTAATACTCCGAGATCTCCCTTTTCAGCAGCTCGATCCGGTCCTGGGCGCGCAGGAGGCGCTTGTTCGAGCGGATGATCCCGACGTAGTTCCACATCAGCCTCCGGATCTCGTCCCAGTTCTGCGAGACGACGACCGCCTCGTCGGAGTCCTGGGCGTTCCCCGGGTCCCATTTCGGTACGGTGATCGCGGCGCGCGGTTTCCCGGCGTAAAGTTCTACCGTCCGCTTCGCGGCCCGGTCGGAGAACACCAGCGCCTCGAGCAGGGAGTTGGAGGCGAGGCGGTTGGCCCCGTGCAGCCCCGTGCAGGCGCACTCCCCGATGGCGAAGAGCCTCCGGATGTCGGTCTCGCCGTGGAGGTCGGTCCTCACTCCGCCGCACAGGTAGTGCGCGGCGGGGACGACCGGGATCGGCTCCTTCGTCATGTCGATGCCGAACGACAGGCAGGTTTCGTGGATATTGGGGAACCGCTTGCGGATGAACGCGGCCCCCTTGCGGGTGATGTCGAGGTAGGCGCAGTCCTCGCCCGTGCGCTTGAGCTCCGAGTCGATGGCCCGCGCGACGATGTCCCGGGGCGCCAGCTCGGCCATGGGGTGCACGCCCTGCATGAA
>CAYILU010000026.1:0-2221 GCA_964364235.1 uncultured bacterium
CTGTACCGGCTCCTGGAGAGCGACCGAATCATCTATTATGAGGGTGCATCCAACTTTCGCACGATGTAAGTGCCGGTGAGCGCGATGGTGAACAGGAAATTCATGAAATATCCCGCGGGGCTGATCTCCCTGACCGGTGCGCTTGCGCTCCTTCTTGCCGGGTGTGCCTCATGCCCTTGCAGGACCGGGAACGCGGAGCCGGGGAAACGAGGCCCGGCAACTGGTGCAGCGGATGTCAAAGGATCTTCCAAGACGGGCGCGACCGTTACCGGAGAGGTCCCCTTCTCGCAAGGAACGATGGGGGCGGAAACGGACAATGTGTCGAAGCAGACTCCGCCCGACGAGTCTCCGCGAGTCATCCCCCTCCACAGGGGTCCCCCTCCGGTGGAACTTCCGTCGCCGGAGAAGAAATGAAGGGCTCCCGGAGGATGCGGCTTCCGGCCCTTCTTTTCGCCGCATTTCTTGCCGGATGCGGCGGCAATAACGTTCCAACCGGCGATGTGGGCACCTCCACTGCCTTGACGGCAACCCCGCAAGGGCAGATCCCGGCACCCGTCGTCGGGACGACGGTAACCGGCCCGGTGCCGTTTGCTCAAGGGAACGCCGGCGGCACGCAGAGCCTTGCGCCGGCAAGAGCGGCATCGGCATCACCGGCCCCGCCACGGGCCATCCCCTTCCACCGGGCGCCGCCGCCCATCGAACTGCCGGGCGCCATGCCGACTGCTCCTGTTTCAGTCCCTGTGCTTTCGGAGCCCGTTCTCATGGGAGCGGCACGGCCCTTTCCGGGTCTGACGCCTATGACCGTAACACAGGCATCACGGGCGCCAGCCCTCGCCAATTCTTTTCCGGGGCTGGCCGACAATTCCGCCTATCCCATCATTCCGCCGGATACGATGGGGGCCGCCGGTCCTTCGCACCTCGTCAGCGTCCTCAACTCGGAACTGGGGATCTTCTCCAAATTCACTGGAGCGCTGGTATCCCGACAGTTCCTTCCGACGTTCTGGGGCAATCTCACGACTTCCTTCGGCCTGCCGAACAATCCCTTCGACCCCAGGGTCCTCTACGACCAACATAGCGGGCGTTTCGTCGTCGTTTCCGTAGATTGCACGGTGGCGCCCAACTCGTGGGTCCTCCTCGCCGTTTCCGCCTCTTCGGACCCCACCGGCACATGGAACCAGTGGGCCATTCCGGGAGACAACGTCGCGCCATTCAACAGATGGGCGGATTTTCCCGACCTCGGCATCGACAACAACAACGTCTACATCACGGCCAACATGTTCGATGCCGCGGATTCTTTCCAGTACAGTAAAATCTGGGTAATCCCGAAGGCCCAGCTCCTTGCAGGCCAGAGCACGATTACCCGAACGGTTTTTCCGGATCCCACGGAGTTAGGCGCGACCGGAGGATTCACCCTTCGACCTGCACATGTATTCGGGACATCACCGGTGGAATACATTATCCACGAAGGATATATCAGCAACGGCAAGAGGTTTCTCCGTATTGACAGCATTACCTCGGGAGGGTTGCCGGCCTGGGAGAATGTCGGGTATGTCGAGGCAGCCTACTACCCCCCGCCCCCGCCTCCATCATTTTCACTCCCGCCGGCGCCCCAACTGGGCAGCGCCCAGGGAATCGACACCGGCGACACCCGCCTGCTCAACGCCGTGTCCCGGAACGGCCGCATCTACACGACGCATAACGTCGCCGACGGCACCGGTACGCGGACGGAGGCAGCCTGGTACGAGATCGACCCTGCGACGGCCTCCCCATCCATCGGCAACGCCGGCATACCCGTCCAGCAGGGCAGGATCCGTCACGCCACCCGCTTTTATTATTACCCGTCGATCGCGGTAAACAGCAATGGAGACATCGGGATCGGCTTCAGCGGCTCGTCCGCGAGCGAATATGCCGGCGCCTTCTACACGGCCAGGGCCGTGTCGGATCCTCCAGGCGCGATGCAGGCGGCCAACCTGTTGAAAGCAGGGCTTGGCCCGTACTTCAAGGACTTTGGGACCGGGTTCAACCGATGGGGCGATTACAGCGCCACATGTGTGGACCCGACGGATAACCTGACCTTCTGGACCCTCCAGGAGTATGCCGGCTCTCCCGACAACACCTGGGCCACCTGGTGGGGGTCGTTCGCCCTTCCAACGCCGTCCCTTCCGGCCGCCCCCGGCAATCTTTCAGCCTCCGCTGCGTCCGCCTCGCAAATCAACCTGAG
>CAYILU010000026.1:2231-11955 GCA_964364235.1 uncultured bacterium
CCAGCCAGTCCACGAACGAAACCGGCTATAAAATCGAAAGGAAAACGGGTGTTTCCGGGACGTATGCGCAGGTTGCCGCGGTAGCCGCCGATTTTACCCAGTACAACGATACCGGCTTGGAGGGAAACACCACCTATTTCTACAGGGTAAGGGCCACAAACGGCGCGGGCGACTCCCCCTTCTCAAACGAAGCTTCGGCGACGACTTTTCCGCCCCAGGCGGGCGGAGGGGGCGGGGGATGCTCCATGACAACAAGGGAGGAGGAAACCGGAAATCTCTCCGCCCTGGTCACGGTTTCGCTCCTTCTCTCCCCTCTCGGGATTCTCGCCCTCTTCAGAAAGTCACACTTCCGGCATCCAATTTGCTGCTTCCGGGGAAAAATCTCCGGAGGTGGAGCGTGATACCCGCGGAAAACCCCGTAAAACTCTCGGTCTCGATATCCAACGGGATGCGTGTCGAAATCCGCCTCGGGATGAGGGAGGTCAAGATCGGAAGGGGAATAGAAGCCGATCTCCTGCTTCCCGACCCGTCGGTTTCGCGTCTCCACGCACGAATTTTTCGGGTAGGAGAACAATATTTCCTTTCCGATACCAGTAAAAACGGCACTTTCCACGATGGGAAACGGATCACCCAACTTCTCCTGGAAGGCGGACAGACCTTCCGGATCGGGCCTTACCAGATTCATTTTCTGCGCGACGGGTCCGTAACCGCCAGCGGGGACCCCCCCACGGTTTCCGCCGCCGGCGGACGGACAGAGCCCACAACGGCGGGAAAAACGAAAAAACCGGACAACAAGGCATTATCTTCTACGTTCGGTCTTGTGGGACAAGCGCCTGTTATTATAAGACTTATTGATAACATTCGCCGCGTTGGAAATTCCGACCTCCCGGTCCTCATCGAAGGCGAAACCGGGTGCGGGAAAGAGCTGGTTTCGAGGGGGGTCCACGACTGCTCCCGGCGCAGGGACCACCCTTTCGTCGTAGTGAATTGCGGGGCGATCTCTCCGGAACTGATCGAGAGCGAACTGTTCGGCCATGAGAAAGGGGCGTTCACCGGAGCCACGGCACAACGCCGCGGGGCGTTCGAGGTCGCGCATGGGGGCACCCTGTTCCTCGACGAGATCGGGGAACTGCCGTTGCCTCTGCAACCGAAACTCCTGCGCTCCCTGGAACAGAAGGAGATCAAGCGGGTCGGGGGAAACGAAACCATCCTCGTGGACGTCCGGATTCTTTCGGCAACGAACCGGAGCCTGCGGGAAGAGATCGCCAAGAAGACGTTTCGCGACGATCTCTATTTCCGGATCAGCACCATAATGCTGAATGTTCCCCCGCTTCGCGACAGGCGGGAGGACGTAACCCTGCTTGCCCGGCATTTTCTGGCGGATACCGGATCGAGGACCGACCGGCCGGCGCCGGAGCTTTCCGGGTCGGCGGCCGAATTCCTTGCCGCGCAGGAATGGCCGGGAAACGTTCGCGAGCTCCGCAACGCGATCCAGAGAGCGGTGGTGATGAGCGACGGTCCCTCCCTTGAAGCCGGGGATTTCTCCTTCCTTCTTGATACGGGATCCCCGGGGCGGGAAGCCGAAACCGATGCCTCCCTCTCCCGGTGGGAACAGTCCGAAAAAAACAACATCCTGGCCGAGCTTTCCCGCCAGAAATGGAACAAGACGCAAACGGCGCGGGAGCTCGGGATCGCAAAATCCACCCTGTTCGAGAAGCTGAAGAAATACGGGATTCGGTCCCAGGGGTCCGACCGGTAAAAGGACGTCCAGTCCGGATTTCGGTCTATCGTTGGACTCCCTCCCTTCCCAGCCATCCTGACTTTCCCGTGCATCCGCCTGTTTTTCAGGAGGTTCGACGCACGGTTTCCATCGGATATCCAGGGGAACGCCCCTTGCTCTTCTCGTGTTCACCACTCCACCGGAAAGGAGATGAAACATGAGAAAGAGAAATCGGGGCTTCAATCGCAAGGGGCAGGGGCTTACGGAATATATTATCGTCGTCGCCCTCGTGGCGATCGCGGCAATCGGGATTGTGAACATTTTCGGGAATCAGCTCCGCAACCAGTTTTCCACGATCATTACCGCCATGTCCGGAAGTTCCCAGAAGAAGGTGGAATCTCTCGCGAGCGAGGGCCGCCAGGAAGCGAACAAGAAGTCCCTCTCCGACTATGCGGCCTCGAAATAACCGGGGGACGGCGATGATCGAATTTATTGCCGGAACGTTCCTGGTCGGCACAATGATCTTTTCCATCATCCAGTTCGGGTTTCTTTGTGCGGGCCAGGGAGCCGTCGAGACCGCCGCGCATTTCGCCGCGCGGAAATTCGCCCTTAACGCGCGTGCGGACTTCCGGAAAGCCAAAGCCGCAGCCTTGGCGGAGGCTTCCTCCCTTTGCAGGAACCGACCTGGGGGCAGGTGGGAAGGCACGACCCTTACCTCCATCCGATTTTCATTGGACGGGACGGAAGAAACCGCTCCGCAGGCGCGATCTGGCGAAGCGTACAAGGTTCAACTGACTCACGGCGTCGAGTTGATCGTTCCCTGGGTCAACCGCATGTTGTTTCTCCTGGCGCCGGTCCCGAAAATCAGGGTCGCCGACAAGTATTACCTGCTCCTCCACGCAACCCGCTGGGTCACGGTGGAATAAGCATGATTTCCTTCTACACCCGTCAAATAGCACACCTGCGCAGGGGGGATTCAGGCCAGGCGGCGGTCCTTTTCCTCACAACCGCCTCCGCCATCCTGGTGCTGGTTTTTTCCACCATCTACACCGCGCACCTCGGGGCGGCAAAGGTCGCCTCCTCCAACTCCGTTGACGCAATCGCGCTGTCGGCAGCCACGTGGGAGGCCCGGGGACTCAATCTCATCGCCTCGCTGAACGATGGAATCCTTCAATGCTTCCGGGCTATCCGCTATGTCTGCATCGTCTGGGCGGCCCTTGCGGTCGCCGCGTGCTTCGGGGCAGGCATGCCGGCGTTCACCGCTTATTCCCAGCGCGCCCCGGGAATGATCCGTTCCTACTGGAACTGCGCGAAGCAACTTGAAAAGTGGGCGGAGAACGTAAGAAAGATCACTCCGTTCCTCGTCCTGGCCGAGACCGCCGATCTGTCCAGGAAACTGAATGTTTCGGGAATGATATTTCCCATGAATCCGAATGGACGACACGATGGGGACACCACCCTGGAACTTCACCTGAAACACGGACCTCCCATGTTTCTCTCCGATGCGCTTCGCCCCATAACCGGCATTACCGGCCGATTGGGAAAATGGAAATGGGCGAAAAAAATTTCCCGGACGATCACGCAGGTGATCAACTCGGCCGTTCAGTCGATTCTGGGGGCCGGACCCGAGCCCATCCGGATGCTGGAGCCCGAGGAGGATTTCCCCCGGCGGCAAACGATCCGGTATACGGGATTCAAGACGGTCTCTTCTCCGTCAATCCCATACCTTGGCACAGGTGGAAGGAAACAGTTTTTCTCGGAGGCTTTCTCGGAACCCTACGGAGGCGGCATGGCGGAGATGACCTGGAAATCCCGATTGATCGATAAACCACGGAAACCATGAACCTCAGATGCTCACAAGGGCAGGGGCTGGTTGAAGCGGTGCTCATTCTTCCGCCATTACTTCTCCTTCTTTATGGAACGTACATTTGCCTTCGCGCATCTTTTCTGGATTCCGCCGCGGAGGGGGCCGCTCACGCGGAGGCAATCCGCACCGGACGGCAGCTGGCGGGGATGGAACGCCAGATGGCCGATTCCATCCTCCCGGATGGGAAAGGTGTCCGTATCTACGCGGACATCGGCAATAAAACCAGGCTTCTCCCCGCGCCATTTCCAGGGATTGCCGGAAGGACAAAAGGAATATCGGAAGTTCAAACCCATTGGGAGGAAACATGCGGCATGGCGAATCTCCCTCCGCTCGGTGTCAGCAGAATATCCGAAATGAGCGTCGACTGCTGGGAGAAGCGTTCTCCCTCCGGGAAAAAGATCCGTCGTGTCGTCAGCGGAATCGTCGTGACGGGGATACTCCGTTGAAATACCGCCACTTCCTTTGGGCAGCGATCCTCCTTCCTGTTCTTGCCGCTTTGCCCGCATTTTCCGGGCACGGCCGGAAACCGCTTTCGTCCACGAAGGGGTTTATCATCGACGGCAAGCGGTTCCTGGTGGAAGAATCCGCGGGGAATGATCTTTCTCTCCTTCGCCGGGAGTTGACGCGTCAAGGATTGAATGTCCACCTCCCAGGCAAGCCATCTGCGACCCATCCCTTTTTTGCCGATGCGCTCCGGGAGGACGTCGGAAATATCCCCCCACCCGCAATGTCTCTCCCGCCGGGATTTCGTCCCGAACGCACCCTGAGATTGGAGTCGGTAACCGGGCCGATCGACCTCGCTTTCGGGGAGATCGATGTTTCCGGTCGCATGGCGCGAAACAGGCTGTCCGCCTCCGGATGGGAATGCGTCGCGCGAGACGACATCCCGTCGGCAACGAGCGTCGCGACACAGAAAAAAGGAAGGGAGACCGCCATTGTTTTTCTGGAAGAAAAGGAAGGAAAGTTCCTCCTCGTCCGGCGGCTGGAATAAGAGATCCAAAGAGATCCTGCTGTTTCTGGCGGGATTGACCTTGACGTTGGCCGCCATTTTTCTTGCCAGGCACCGCATCGCCGCCGTGGAAAGAGAAATACGCGTGCAATCCTCTCCCGTGGAGATCGTTGTGCCCTCGCTCCCGATATCCGCGGGAGAAACCTTCTCCGAGCAGAACCTGGCAAAAAAAACCGTTCCCGCCTCCGGAACGAGCAACCGAAACGTCCCGGCGGCGGAGTTTGAGCTGCTGGTTGGCGCCCGCGCCAAGGGAAACCTTATCGCCGGTGAGCCGGTTCTCTGGTCCGACGTGGAAGAACCATTCGAGATGGACAAATTTTCACAGGCAGTCCCCGCAGGGCGGCGGGCGCTCACGATCGAAGCGGATATTTCCTCCTCTTTTGCGGGCCTCATTCGCCCCGGAGACAGGGTGGACCTGCTTTGCGATGGGGAAAACGGTAAATCCGGTAAAACCTGGATTCGTGCGGTCCCGGTGATCTCGGTCGACCGGCATTACAACCGGCCGCCCTCCGGGGAGGAATCCAAAGAGGTTTCCACCATTACGGTATCCGTCACTCCGGAGGAAGGGAAAACTCTTGCATCAGGAGCGCGTGGCGGTCGCCTCCATTGGTTTCTCCGGAATCCGGACGAACCACCCGCGACGCCAACACACAACACAAATATATCCGCGCCGTTCCGTAAAGACGTCGAAATCTGGAAGGCAGGTGTCAGGGAACTCGAACCACCGGCCGCCCATGGGGATCCATGATGAGCAGAGACATGATGTTCCGGTGTGTTCGAGCCTTTGCGATTTTCGGAGCCGTATTCCTTTCCGCGCCGTCTCCCGCGGAAACAATACGGCTCAGGCCCGGTTTTCAGCAGATCCTTGGCCACCCGGATGTCACCCGTATTTCCGTGGGTAACCCCGAGATCATCGAGGCGCGTCCCCTCTTGAGGAACGAAGGCGTGCTCGTGGTCGGAAAAAAGGAAGGCGAAACGGATCTCGTCGTCTGGGACAGGAACAAGCGTACCGACTGGAACGTCGAAGTCCGCGAGAAGAACACGCACCTGGCCGAGGAGACGCGGGCGTTCGCGGCCTCTTTCCCGGGGGTGCAGGTAACCGAATCCGGAAGCATTATCCTCGTGTCCGGGACCCTTTCATCCCAATCCGACAAGAAACTGATGGAGGATTTCGCGCGCACGAGGCCCAACCTTCACCTCCGCATCTCTCTTCCGGAGGAAAGAAAAACTCTCCTTTCCTATGATCTGAAAATCATCGAGATCAGCAAGGGGGCCAATTCCCAGATCGGGATTCGCTGGCCGGACTCCCTTTCCGCCAAAGGGTCCTGGTCGAAGGGGAGCGGTTCCGATTCCACCTTCACCGTTGCATCGGACTTCGAAGCGCGCCTGAACCTTCTCCTCGCCGATGGCCGCGCCCGAATCCTCGCAAACCCCCGGCTGGTTTGCGAAAGCGGGGAGAGCGCAAGCTTTCTCGCCGGCGGTGAGATACCGATCGTCATCGTTACACCGGAAACACGAACCGTGGAGTGGAAAACCTACGGGATCGTTCTCAAGCTTCAGCCGAAAATGGATGCCGGGAACAAGATCCGGACACAGATCACGGCCGAAATAAGCACGGTGGACCACGGCAGCGGGAGCTCCGCGGTGCCTGGATTCCTTACCCGGAGGGTAACCACCAACTTTTCCAGCCCACCCGGGGGCACGGTCATGCTGTCCGGGCTCATCAAAAGCGAGATGGCCAAGGATGTCTCCAAAATCCCCCTGCTTGGCCAGATACCCGTCCTCGGGGAACTTTTCAAGTCCCGAAGCTTCCGGGAAAACAAGTCCGAGCTTGCCATCTTCATTACCCCTTCCGAAGCAAAGGGGGATTATTCGGAAGATGCCGCCTCGTGGGACAAGAAAACCCGCAACGAAAAAGAAACCATGCGGTTTCGAATCATTGACTAGGGAGGTGTCATAATGAACATGGAGCTGCGTCGCTCCCTGCACAAAAAAGTGGTTTCTCACCTCGACAGCCGGAACACCGGATTATCGGCCGGCCAGGAAGACAACTGGAGGGTGCGTGCGGAGGAATACCTCGGCGCGGAGATGAGAAGCCTGCCCCTTTCCGAAAGGGATCAGGACACCCTCCGGAAAGGAATTCTGGACGAAGTATTCGCGTACGGTCCCATCACGGGATATCTTCAAGACCCCTCGGTTTCGGAAATCATGGTCAACGGGAAGGAATCCATCTACATCGAGCGGGAAGGGAAACTCATCCTCTCGAACATCGCCTTCCTCAGCGAGGACACTCTCCGCGCGACGATCGACCGGATCGTGTCCAGAGTCAATCGCAGGATCGACGAGTCTTCCCCCTTCGTGGATGCCCGCCTCGAGGATGGTTCGCGAGTCAACGCGATCATTCCGCCCGTCTGTCTTTCCGGCCCGTGTCTCACCATACGGAAATTCCGAAAGGAGCCCTACTCCCTGGAGGAACTGATCCGAATCGGCTCTCTCTCGGATAAAGTCGCCGATTACCTTCGCGAAGCGGTTGCCCATCGGATGAACATCATCATATCGGGCGGGACCGGATCGGGTAAGACCACCTTGCTCAACGCCCTCTCCCAGTTCGTTCCCGACGGGGAAAGGATCCTCACCATCGAGGATGCCGCCGAAATCAGGCTGATGAAACCCCACGTGGTGCGACTGGAGGCACGACCCGCCAACATCGAGGGAACCGGTTCAATCACCATCAGGGACCTGGTTCGCAACTCCCTTCGCATGCGCCCTGACCGCATCATCGTGGGGGAATGCCGGGGAGGGGAAGCGCTGGATATGCTTCAGGCGATGAACACCGGCCACAACGGCTCCATCACTACGGGGCACGCCAACTTGCCGCGCGACATGCTGCGCCGGCTCGAAACAATGGTTCTCCTTTCCGGCGTGGATATTCCCGTACGGGCCATCCGTGAACAGATCGCCTCGGCCATAGACGTTATTGTCCACACGTGCCGGATGGCGGACGGCAAGAGAGTGGTGACTTCCGTCACGGAGGTCACCGGGATGGCGGAAACCCAGATTCTCCTGCAGGAAATATTTCGCATGGAAAAAGATCAGGGGGCGCCAGGCAAATCATCTCTCGTGCCGACGGGCGTGCCTTCCAAGTTTTTCCACCCGGGGGGAAACGAGTGGGACTGACACCGTTTGAGGTTCTGCTGATCGCCGGGGGCGCAGCCCTTCTGGCGAGGTTTGTCTTCATGGCACTCGCGCCCTATTTGAGAAACAGGCTGGAGGCGACTGCCCACAAGAGAGCCCAGGACCTTAAGGAGGAATTTCTTCTCCTTCCTCCCCGGAAGATCCTGATGACATTGCTTGCCTCCGGAATGTTGGCTGCCACAACCGTAATGGCCGCGACCGCCGACATCTTCTTGACGGCTGTCTCCTTTATTGTGCCGATCGTACTTTCCGGCTTCGCAGTCAGGTATTTCCGGCGGAAACGACGCAGGAAAGTCATCTCCCAGATACCCGGGTTTCTCGACGTCCTTGCGGGCCAGGTCAAGGCCGGTCATAGCTTCCAGGAAGCCCTTTCGGACACGATCCCCCTGCTTCCCAGGGAGATCCGAAAGGAAATATCCTGGGTTTTCCAGCTTTGCAGGCTTGGGACCCCGCTTGCCGAGGCTCTTCTCTTGTGGGAGGAGCGTGTGCCATGCGAGGAGGTCGCCATGGTGGTTCGCCCCCTCCGTATCGCGCTGCCTGCCGGGGGGAACATCGTCGATCTCCTGTTGCAGTCACGGGATATTCTCCGTGCGAGAAACCGGATGGAAGAGAAAATGCGGAGCATGACCGCGCAGGCGAGACTGCAAGCCTCCGTATTAACGCTGCTGCCCCCGGTCTTCGTCGCGGTCCTCTCGAAAGTGGACCCGGACTTTTTGCCGCGTTGCACCGGCACCGCCCAGGGAAAGGGGATCCTCGCGGTCGCCGGTTTTCTCCAACTGCTCGGATGGCTGACCATAAGGAAAATCCTTTCGGTGAAGCCATGAGCTCCATGGATTATCTGTTCACAGGCTCCCTTCTGCTCGCCGGATTGCTGTTCCTGCTTCGGTCCTCGGATCTGTGGATACGGTCAGGCCTGATCCCAAGGTTAAACGGAAAAATCATTGTTTTTCACGAACGAGCAACCGTAAAGATGATCGAAAAGGGGATCTTCCGCTTCCCGGGCGTCCACCTCGCCTCTCCCCTGCGGGGATGGATCGCCGGCGAGACCACCTTCCTTGCGATCCTCTTGATCACAATATCCCGTGGGATTTCCCCGCTGAGTGCCGCCCTCTCTCTTTTCACCGGCTTGCTTCTGGGGGTGGCGGTTGTCGCCTTGTCGATTCAAGAGGATGCAAAAAAGCAGGTCAATGGCATTCGATCAGCGCTCCCACTCGCATCATTCCTTCTTTCCCTGATGCTCGAAGCCGGGATGGGATCTTCCGCCGCCTTGCGTGAAGTCGTCAGGGCTCTTCCCCGCAGCGCGCTTTCCAGGGAACTGGACGAAATCTCACGCTCCCGGCTGCTTGGCATATCGAGAGAGAATGCGATCGAAAGGTCGACAAGACGCGTCCCGCTCGACGAATACCTGCTTTTCCTTAACCTCATCCGCCAGGGGGAGCGCTTAGGGGTCGGACTCTCGCAGGGGCTTCGGGAATTGTCCTCCCGGATGATGGAGAGCCAATGGCATCGTGCGGAGTCCCTGGCTCAAAAGGCCGCCGTTAAACTCCTGTTCCCGCTTGTGATTTTTATTTTCCCGTCGGTATTCCTGATCGTGCTTTCACCCGTGATTCTCAATCTTTTCGAATATTCAGGGAGGTAGCATGGCCTTTATCAGCAAACGCCTCGGCCTTCCATCGGCCTTCCTGGCGATCGTCCTCGCCTTTTCCATGGCCGCCCCGGCATGGCCGGAAGACGGACGGCAACGACCTGTCTCATCGTCCCTTTCCCCAAGGAAAAGCGGGCTGCGTCTTCAACTCCGAATTGCGGAAGCCAAGAGGAAGGGCGAGGCCCGCAGTTACTATAAAAGCATTACCCGCCAGCAAAGGATGAGGATGGAGCGCTAGCCCGCATTTCTCACCACCTTCCTGCTGCGGTGGCGGATCCGGGCATGTCT
>CAYILU010000027.1:0-1428 GCA_964364235.1 uncultured bacterium
GTCCGGAAGGTCAAAAGACACACCGGATTCCGCGCGGCGGCTTCCCGGCCCCGGCAGTTACATGAATCCGAATTTTTTCATGCGATACCGCAAGGCATCGCGGGTGAGCCCCAGCGTTTCGGCGGCCTTCGTCTGATTCCCCTGGGTGACCTCCAGCGCCTGCCGGATGAACTCCATTTCGACGTCTTCCAGGACGATTCCCGAGGGCGGAAGGCGGAACACCGGCTCTTTCTTCTCCATCCGGTTCGGGTCCGCCGTAACCGGAACGGCCGGCGCTTCTCCCCCCGCCATGAGGTCCGGCGGAGGGGGCTCCGGGACTTCGGGCATGGGCGCCTGTCCCGGGAGGTCCAAGGCATCCACCGGTCCGCCGGCGCCCAGAATGATCGCCCGTTCGATGACGTTCCTCATCTCGCGGACGTTTCCCGGCCAGCCGTACGAGAGCATCTGCCTTTTCGCGCCCTCCGAAATGCCGAGCGACGGCCGCTTGAACTCCCTCGAGAATTCCGAAAGGAAATGGTTCATCAAGGGCAGGATGTCCTCCGGGCGCTCCCGGAGGGGGGGGATGCGGATGGGGATCACGTTCAGCCGGAAGTAGAGGTCTTCCCGGAAGACGCCGCTTTTGACGAGATCCTCGAGGTTCTTGTTCGTCGCGGCGATGATCCGGACGTCCACCTGGATGTCCCGGTGGCCGCCCACGCGGCGGAAGGTCTTGTTCTCGATGAACCGGAGGAGTTTCGCCTGGAGCCCCGGCTTCATGTCGCCGATCTCGTCCAGGAAGACCGTGCCGCCGTCCGCGACCTCGAAGAGCCCTTTCTTGGCCGTCTTCGCGTCGGTGAAAGCCCCCTTCTCGTGCCCCATCAGCTCCGACTCGAGGAGCTCTTCGGGGAGGGCGGTGCAGTTGATGGGGATGAAAGGCCGGGTGTTGCGGCTGCTCTCGTAATGGATCGCAAGGGCGAGCAGGTCCTTCCCCGTCCCGCTCTCCCCCTGGAGCATCACCGTGGTCGCCTCGGATCTGGCCACCTTCCGGGCGATCTCCACGACTTCCTTGAGCTTCCGGCTGGGGCCGACGATCCGGTGGAAGCCGTACTTTTTCACCGACTCCTTGCGGTGGAACTCCACTTCCTGGCGGAGCTCGTGCCGGTCCAGCGCGTTCTGCGCGATGACCCTCAGCCGGTCGAGGTCGAACGGCTTGCTCACGTAGTCGTACGCCCCGAGGCGCATCGCCTCCACGGCGGTCTTCAGGTCATCGGTCGCCGTGACCATCACGACGGTGGCGGACGGATCCAGGGCCTTCAGGCGGCGAAGCACCTCGATGCCGTCGATCCCGGGAAGGGTGATGTCCAGGAAGACGAGGTCCGGCATCTCGTCCGTTGCCTGCGCGAGGGCCTCCTCTCCGGTCTCCACCGTGGAGACGGAGTGGCCGTCCTT